>JAJYRI010000032.1 GCA_021794175.1 bacterium | reverse complement strand
CCTCACGGGCCTTACTATGCACCAAAGCCCGGTCGACGGCGGCGGCGGCGGCGTCAGCACCCACAAAGGTTCGGGATCGCCGGGCCCAATTGCCAACAATCCGATCATCAAAGCGGCTGAGGCCTTCCTCGGAACTCTCGCCAAAGGTATTCCTGCTGGAATTGGGGCAAAAATTGGATCCGATTTATGGGGAAAATACGGAAGCGGTGTCATGTCCGCTCTTCAGCGTAGTGGCTCGGCCGTTCTAAACTTCATCAATTCGTTACTCGAGGACGAATCGGCCCCAAGAGCAGCTCAGGCGACCCAAACGACGACGACCTTAAGTCAGGGTGATCAGACGCTCCTTAGAAACCTTATGACCTCTGCGAAGCAGGCTGGCGTCGCATCCCTCATGCCGGGCGCGGTTAAGGCGGTGTTCACTGCGATGCAATCGTCAGGCGCAATCGTGGACGCTACGGCGTAGCGAAAAGCCGATGTCGAATGGGGGCCGGTGATTTGCCGCGATGCATCTCCCGTTCCCCAAACCGGCATCACGCAATATGGGAAAAAACACAGAACCCAAAAACCAAGACGAGGTTGCGAATATACCCCTATCCGATTGCGCCGAGCGACCGTTTATCGATTTCGTGAACAAGACGCGGCTCGACATAGCCGTGCCGGTCATCTTCGTCGCGGTATTTGTCCTCTTTGCCATTGGCCGCGTCACGCATTTACTTTCTGCCAAATCATCGTTCGAGGTGGCGTACGAACTAGTATTTGTGGTCGGCCTTTCGCTCGTGATTTTCCGGCACCGTTCGCTCTTCGTCGGGCTCCTTTACGGCGATCTGAACCCACGTGGTATTTGGCAATATGGACTCGCTCCGTTGGCCGTTGTGGTCCCAATTTTGCTGCTTTCTGTGCTGATCGCTTTTGTCACTCACACGCCGATCCACAGCTTTGAGTCGCTTAGTATTTATCGCCGTCGCGAAATCGTCGCAGGTTTTCTCGCTCCTTTGGGCGAGGAGATCGTCTTTCGCGTCTGGTTGCAGACGCGTTTTCAGCAGGGATTCGGGAAAATGGGTGAAATCTTTGGCGGTGCACGACTGCGGCCATGGTTCAGCGCAGTGGGAGCTTTCCTGTGCGCGGCACTGTTCTTAGCAAATCACGCCAACGGTTTTTCGCAGTGGGGAATCTATGCGCTCGCAGCGTGGCTCACATGGTTGCGTTTTCGCCATCATTCGCTCGGAGCCGCGTTGATCTCGCACTTTGCATGGAATGGCACGCTTGGACTCTTCGGAATACTCGTTCTCACGCACGTCCTTAAATAGTATGCTGGCCGTTTGGGAATATCCTCAAACCTCCGTTGGTGGGGTCAGAGATTTTGGGAGCGTCGCTTCTTCGCGAAGGCACAAAAACCGACGATCCCAAGTGGGTTCGTCGGTTTTTGTGCGCAGGCTCGAGCCCAGGGATCGAGGTGTCGATCGATGGGGGAATACGAGAGCGAAACGCTATAAAATCCCGGCCGGGCCCATCGCTTCGAGGCGGCGCTTGAGATCGCTGAGGAAGCCGCTCGCGACATAGCCGTCGACGACGCGATGGTCGAGCGAGAGGCAGACGTTCATCATGTTGCGGATCGCAATGGCGTCGTCGGCGGTGACGACGGGGCGTTTCACCATCGCTTCCATCGTCACGATGCCTGCTTGCCCACCGTTGATGATCGGTGCGGAGGCGATACTGCCGTTCGAACCGTTGTTGTTGACGGTGAAGGTGCCGCCGGCGAGATCGTCCACGCCGAGTTTATTGCGGCGCGCTTTATCGATGAGTTGCGCCGATGCAACCGCGAGGCCCTTGATCGAGAGCTGGTCGGCGTTACGAATCACGGGCACGACGAGATTGGTCGGCAGGCCGATGGCGATGCCGATGTTCACGTCCTTATTGACGTAGATGCCATCGTCGGTGAAGCGCGCGTTCATCAGCGGGAATGCCGCGAGCGATTCGACGACGGCGCGGATGAAGAACGGCAGCATCGTGAGTTTGAGCCCGCCGGTCTCGTGATCGAATTTATCTTTCTCGCGTTGACGCCACTTCCAGAGGTTGGTGACGTCGACTTCGACCATCGACCATGCGTGCGGAGCGGTGTGTTTGCTCTCGACCATGCGTTGGGCGATGATGCGCCGCGCCTGGTTGAGCGGGATCGTCGTACCGGGGAGCGGTTCGCCGTAGGTCGAGGTGCCGCCGGCGGGAGGTTTTGCTTGCGTCGGCGGCATCGCCGGTGCGCCCGTCGCGCCGAAATTCGTTCCGACCGCGATCGCCTGTCCGACCGCTGCGGCCGGGCCCATCTGCGCTGCGGTGAGCACGTCTTGTGCGGTTACGCGCCCATTCGCGCCGCTACCCTGGAGCGCACGAATATCGATGCGGTGTTCGCGTGCGAGTTTGCGCACCGCCGGCGATGCCATGCGCAGCGCCGCTTCGAGCCCGGCGATATCGAGTTCGGCGGGGCGAGCCGGGGCCGGTGCGGCGTGCGCCGCTTGCGGAGCGGGTGCGGCATGCGATGTGCTGCCGTTGCTCGGCTTCGGCGGTGCCGCTGCCGCATCGGCGACCTGCTGCGTCGGTTCGGTGCCGTGCGCGTTGCTCTGGGTCGCGGCGCCGACTTCGTCGATGATCGCAATCGGCGTTCCGGTCGCGACGGTCTCGCCTTCTTTTACGAGCACTTCGCGCAGCGTTCCGGTGACGGGTGCGGGAACTTCGGCGTTGACTTTATCGGTCGAGACTTCGACGAACGCTTCGTATTTCTCGACGCTCTCGCCCGGTTTCTTGAGCCATTGCGCGACGGTCCCTTCGGTGACGGTCTCGCCGAGCTGCGGCATCGTAATCGTGGTCGCCATGTCGTTTCGTTTCTTTCGTTTTTACTATTAAAAGCGGGCGAGTTCGCGCATCGCGTCGGCGATTTTTGCCGGCGAGGACATGTATTCGTGTTCGAGTGGTTCGGCGTAGCCCATCGCGGGAACGTCGGGGGCACAGTGGCGACGAATCGGTGCGTCGAGCGAGAAGAGCGCTTCCTCGGCGACCATCGCGCTGATCTCCGCGCCGATACCGCCGAACTTGTTGTCT
Organism: bacterium; assembly: GCA_021794175.1. GTDB lineage: Bacteria > Vulcanimicrobiota > Vulcanimicrobiia > Vulcanimicrobiales > Vulcanimicrobiaceae > JABEUX01. Next base: position 23,989 of record JAJYRI010000032.1, on the reverse strand, counting down.
TCGTGGACGATCAACAGTTTGCGCGTCTTCTCGACCGACTGCAGAATCGTCGTCCGGTCCATCGGCCGGATCGAACGCAGGTCGATCACTTCCACCGAGATGCCCTCGGCTTCGAGTTGCTGCGCGGCTTCGAGCGCCCAATGGACGTAGAGGCCGTAGGAGACGACGCTGAGCGCGCTGCCTTCTTTGAGCACGTTGGCTTTGCCGATGGGGATCGTGTAATGCCCGTCGGGAACCTCGCCCTTGATGAGGCGATAGGTTTTCTTATGTTCGAGGAAGAGCACCGGATCGGGATCGTCGATCGCCGCGTTGAGCAGGCCTTTCACGTCGGCGGGAAACGCCGGCGCGAGTATTTTTAATCCGGGAACGTGATAGAAGAGCGCTTCGATCGAAACCGAGTGCGAGAGAGCTCCGCGGACGCCGCCGCCGTACGGCGTGCGAATGACCAGCGGACAGGTATATTCGCCGTTACTGCGATAGCGCGTCTTCGCGGCTTCGCCGACGATTTGATTGAACGCCGGATAGATGAAATCGGCGAACTGAATCTCGGCGATCGGCCGCAAACCCTCCATCGCCATGCCGACCGCGATGCCGACGATCGACGCTTCGGCGATCGGCGTGTCGATGACGCGCTGCGGGCCGAACTCTTTCGAGAAATCCTTGGTGATGAGAAAGACGTTCCCACGCGCGCCGACATCCTCGCCGAGAATCACGGTGCGCGGATCGTTTTTCATCGCATCGTAGAGCGTCGCGCGCACGGCGTCGACGTTATTCATGATCTGCGAGGTTTGGGTGGGGCTGCTCACTGCCACGGCTGCCAGGCTCCTTCGTAGAGATGCGTGTAAAGATCGGCTGCCGTCGGGTACGGCATCGCTTCGGCGCGATCGGTCGCTTCGTTCGTTTCGCGTAAGACGTCGCGCTTGAGTTGCTCGACATCGCCGGCGCTCATCACGTCGTGATCGAGCAGTACGCGTTCGAAACGCGGCACCGGATCTTCTTTCCGATGCGCTTCGACCTCTTCTTTGGTGCGATAGGTCATATCGTTGTCGTCGGTCGAGTGCGCGAGGAAGCGATAGCACATGCCTTCGAGCAGGGTCGGGCCGCCGCCGCTGCGCGCGCGATCGAGGGCTTCGTTGACGCTGCCGTAGGTCTCGATGGGATCGAATCCGTTAAAGCGATGCCCCGGAATTCCGTATCCGGCGGCGCGTTTCCAAATCTCGGGCTGCCCCATCTGGTGTTCGATCGGGGTCGAGATCGCCCAGAGATTGTTCTCGACGAGAAAGACGATCGGGAGTTTATGAATCGAGGCGAAATTGACCGATTCGTGCCATTCGCCCTCGCTGGTCGTGCCGTCGCCGCAGGTGACGAGCACCGCGCGCCCGCGCTCGCCGCGATACTTCATCGCGTACGCAGCGCCGACTGCATGCGGAATATGCGCCGCCAGAATCGAGGAGAACGACATCAGCCCAGCGGCTTTGCTGGAGTAATGGTTGGGAAACTGTCGTCCGCCGTTATGGTCGGCGGCACGCGCGAAGAGCGAGAGCAGAATCTCGTACGGCGTCAGCCCGATGCCGAGCGCCAAGCCGAGATCGCGATAGTACGGCGCGAGCAGATCCTTCCCGCGTTGGAACGCCATCGCAGCGCCTGCTTGGAGCGCTTCATGCCCCTCGCTCCCCAGTGCGAAGGGAATCTTTCCCTGACGGTTGAGCTGGAAGCCGCGGTTATCGAGTTGTCGCTGCAGAAGCATGTTGCGGAAAATTGCCCGCAACTGATCGTCGCTCAAGCCGTTGCGCTCGAGCTTCTTGCCCTTCGTATCGGTCTTCGCCATCTAAGATTGTCCTTATCGTGCGTGAGTTATCGCCACGGATCGGTGGAATCCGCGTACACGTTCCGGTGGAGTTCTTCGCCGTCGGGGTAGGGCATCGCTTCTGCGCGGTCGGTCGCCTCGTTGATCTCGGCGAGGATCTCGGCCTTTAGGCGCTCTAACCCCTCGGTCGAGAGGATGCCTGCTTCGTTAAGCCGGCGCTCGAAATTCGGCACCGGATCGTCGCGGCGATGCGCTTCGACCTCTTCCCGGCTGCGATAGGTGCGGTCGTCGTCGTCGGTGGTATGGGCGAGGAAGCGGTAGCACTTTGCTTCGACCAGCGTCGGCCCGCCGCCGGTCCGCGCGCGATCGAGCGCATCGGAGACGGCAAGATAGCAAGCGACCGGATCCATGCCGTCGACGCAGGTCGAGGGGAGCCCATAGCCGATCGCGCGCCGCCAGATATCGGGCTGCGCCATCTGTTTGGCGAGCGGCGTGCTGATCGCCCATTCGTTGTTCTCGCAGAGCAGGACGACCGGCAGTTTATGGACGGCGGCGAAATTGACCGACTCGTGCCACTCCCCTTCGCTGGTCGCGCCGTCGCCGAAGGTCGTCAGCACCGCGCGGCCGTGCTCGCCGCGCACCCGCAGCGCGTAGGCAGCGCCGACGGCATGCGAGAGCTGGGCCGCGATGATCGAGGAGATCGTCGCGATGCCGAGGCGTCGGCTGGCGTAGTGGTGCGGAAATTGCCGCCCGCCGGAATGGTCGCTGCCGCGGGCAAAGAGCGAGAGCAGCACCTCGTAGGGGGTAAGCCCGACGCCGAGCGCGAGGCCGAGATCGCGATAGTAGGGGAAGAGCAGGTCGCGCCCGCGAGCGAAGGCCATCGCCGCGCCGGCCTGGACGCCTTCGTGCCCCTCGCTCGCCGAGGCGAACGGGATCTTTCCCTGTCGGTTGAGCTGGAAGCCGCGGTTTTCGAGCATCCGCTGGAGCAGCATCGTGCGCAGCATCCCGACGAGTTGCTCGTCGGAGAGGCCCGCACGCTCGAAGGGCGGCGAGGGATGATTGGTGGTAGCCACGGGGTGACGTACTCACCTGGCCCGCTGCCGAAATCCTGCGCGCCTTCATCTGCGGGCGCTCGCGAAGGGTGCTTGGTTTGCATAGCGAAGAGAAGCGTCGATGAAACGCTTCTTTCTATCGCTTTTTGCCGCGTCGTCTCTCGCCGTCGTCGCCGCCGTAGCGATGCCGGCACCCGCCGCCGCGAGCAACATTTTTTGTGCGGCCTCGGTTATGGCATTTCCACTCGACCCGGCGACCGATCGTATCGCGCAGGAGCCGTCGACCGCGCGCTATGCAATCGATCTCGGCGTACGCGGCAAGAAAAGCGTATCGGCGAGCGTGACCTTTATCGCTGAGAAGAATGCCTATATCGTCAACGTACCGAGCACGCCGCTGAGCGCGACAAAAAAGGGCACCGATCGGTATACCGACGCGTTGATGGTGCGTTTCCCGCACCCGACGCACGTTCGTTACGCCTACGTCGACACCGTCGCGGTGGACGGCGCCGCGGCGATTACCTGCCCGACGGTTCCGGGGCGGACAAGCGTGCCGAAAAAATGGGTCGGCAGAAAACTCTTCGGCGCCGATTCGCCGCGGCTCGATGCGGCGTTGCAGCAGGCCTTGCCGCCGCTGCCGTGCGGTGCGGTGTATCGTCAAGCCACGATCGTACGCGCGGGAACGTTCTACGGCGGCGCGTTCGGGATGAAATCGCGTTCGGCGGTCGTCATGGTCGCCCTCGATTCGCGCGGAAAAGTCGCCAAAGTGCAACTTACTCGGTCGAGCGGAATGTCGCAGATCGACGACAACCTGATCGCGACGGCAGAGAGCACGGTGTTCCGGCCGGCGACGTTCTTGTGCACGCCGGTAGTGAGCCAATACGTGATGGTCGGGAATTATAATCCATGATCGCTCGGGTATTTCGACGCTTTCAAGCGCTCTCGATCGGTCTGCTTTTAGGGCCGGCGATCGTCGCGTCGCTTCCGGGCAACGCGGCGGCGTGGGTGGCAGCGCAGGTCCCGCTCCGTAGCTACTGCGCGGCGCGCATCGTTTCGTTATCGCGCGTCGGCGGCTCGGCGCAACGCTCGCCGCAACCCGGCGGCATGCCGGGCGAGCCGGGTGGAGCGGCAACGATCTGGCGCTACGAACTCGCCGGTGACCTGCCGACAGCGCTCTCCGTGCAGCTCACAATGCAAACGGCAAACGGATGGTACAGCACCGTTGCGCCAGCCGTGAAGTTGCTCGAAGATAACGGGCTGTATCTTTCCGCCCAGGCACGTTTCAAGCGCGCGCAGGTGCATTCGCCCGCGCAATTTTTCGAACTTCCGTTAGCAGCGGGGCCGCCGAAGTATATATGGGTATCGCAAGTCGGATATGCCGACAGCGTCCCTACCGTGCCGTGTCCGGCGATGTGGATCGCGTCGAAAAAACACGGTGCGAAAGAAATCGTGCATGTCGTTCGGGGTGCGCGTAAGATTGCTGCATTGAATGCCGTCAAGCGACTCAACCCATCGGTGTACGATCCGCATGCACGGCCGGCCGTCGGCGCGGTCGCGTCGGCAAAGGCGATACCCGAGCCTGCGAGCGCAAAGACATGTCGGAGACCGTTTCGCAGGGCCAAAGTAAAAGAGGTCATGCCGCCGAGCTATCCGACCTACTACGCCGAGAACCACGAATATCTCATCGCCTCGGCCGCGGTTCTCGTCGAAGTCGGGCCTCACGGCAGCGTCGTCGGGCGCATGCTGGAGGCACCCTCAGGCTTGCCGCGCTTCGACGGAAACGCGCTCTACGCCGCATCGCAATCGGCCTATTCCCCAGCGATCGGCCTCTGTCTCCCGGTACCGGGCTATTACACCTTTGCCGTCGAGTATAGCCCGGAGTAGTCACACGCTCGATCCCTCGTCCGAGTACGGCGACCGGGCGGAACCCGGCATGTGGGTGCCGTAACCCAGCGGCCATGCTCGCCGAAGAACGTATCGAGACTCCGATGGAGGCGCTCGTCGCCTATCGACGCCATCTGCACGCCCATCCCGAACTCTCGTTCCAAGAGTACGAGACCGCAGCATTCGTCGAGCGCGAGCTGCGCGCGTTCGGTTTCGACGATGCGAGCCTGCGCACCAAAGTCGCGAAGACCGGCATCCTCGCGACGCTGCGCGGCGGACGCCCCGGCCCGGTGACGATGCTGCGCGCCGATATGGATGCGCTGCCGATGGATGAGGTCGCCGAGGTTCCCTATCGCTCGCAGCGCCCGGGGGCGATGCATGCCTGCGGCCACGACGGGCACGTGGCGATGCTGCTTGCGGCGGCACGGGAATTGATGGCGCGGCGCGACGACGTACCGGGAACGGTCGTCTTCTGCTTTCAACCCGCCGAAGAAGGGCTCGCCGGTGCGAAGGCGATGATCGAAGAAGGGATGCTCGAAAATCCGCACGTCGATCGCGTCTTCTCGCTCCATCTCTATTCGGGGCTCGAGGTCGGGAAAGTCGGCATTCGCGACGGCGCATTTTTTGCGTCCTCGGATCGCTTTTCGTTGCAGATTACCGGCAAAGGCGGGCATGGTGCGATGCCGGAGAACACCGTCGATCCGATCGTCGGCGCGGCGCAACTCGTCGGCGCGTTGCAGACCATCGTGAGCCGCGAGATCGCAGCGAGCGAACCGGTCGTCGTGACGGTCGGAAAATTCGATTCCGGCACCACCTTCAACGTGATTCCCGAATCGGCGCAGCTGCTGGGAACGGTGCGCACGCTCGACCCGGAGGTGCGCGCTTCGATGCCCGCGCGTATGGAACGCATTATCGCCGGGCTCTGTTCGGCGATGCGTCTGGAGTATCGCTTCGATTATCACTGGGGCTATCCGATCACCGTGAACGACGCAACGACCAACGATGTGGTGCGCGAGGTCGCCGCGCGGGTGCTCGGCGCGGATGCCGTCACCGATCCGCACCAGGTCGGGCTCTGGGGCGAAGATATGGCGTTCGTGCACGAAGTGCGCCCCGGTGCGTATTTTCTCGTCGGCGTGCGCGGCCCCGAACGCGGGCACGAACCGCAGCATAGCCCGCGCTACGATATCGACGAACGCGCGCTCGGCGTCGGCTTTCAGATGATGGTGGGCTTGGGGCTGCGCGGCTAAGGCGACCCCCCGCTTTCGCCGCCGCTACTTTCGCGCTCTTCCACGGTCTGCACCCAGAGGATGGCTCGCGCGTATCCGTCGAGTTCGCGCACTACACGCTCGAGTCGCTCGCGCGCGGCACGTTGCGGCGGGCTTTCGTCGTGCGCGGCACGACGTTGGGCGAGATAGAGGCGCGCCGCTGCGAGGTCGCTTGCAGCGAAGGGCCAGCGTTCGCGCAGAGTGCGCTCCGAGGCGTCGGGCAAGCGGTCGATGTTCGGTGGTGCGGGTATTCGGGGATGGAGCGCGGCAAACTCCAGCCGCGCGAGCACGTATTCGCTGCGCGCGACGATGAACGAACCGAGCAACTGCACCAGGCGGACGTCCATATCCGGAGCATACGACACCGAGCCCCCGGAGGCTTTCGCCGCCGGAGGGCGATGCTGGAGGGCTGCCGCGGTGGTAAGCGCAAATACGGCGCGGCGATGCTCGCCAGAGCGGCGCGCACGTTGCTTTTCTAGGGGAGGGATAAACCGATGCGATTGATCACCCGAGCCGATCTCGACGGCCTGACCTGCGCGATTCTCCTACAAGAAGTCGAGAGCATCGACGCAATCGATTTCGCACACCCGAAGGACGTGCAAGACGGGCGCATCGCGATCGACGGCAACGATATTCTCGCGAACCTTCCCTACGACGCGCGGGCGGGCATGTGGTTCGACCATCACGTCAGCCAGGAAGAGCAGGCCTTCGCCAGCACGGTGAAAGGCGCGTACGATATCGCGCCGAGCGCGGCGCGCGTGATCGCGAATTATTATAAATCGCCGAAATTCCAGCGTTTCGCCGAGTTGCTCGAAGCGACCGACCGGCTCGATGCGGCACTGCTCACGCGCGAGGATATCGTCAACCCGCAAGGATGGATTCTCGTCGGCTACACGCTCGATCCGCGAACGGGACTGGGAGCGTTCAAGAGTTACTTCAAGCACTTGATGGAGCTGGCGAAAGCGATGCCGGTGGAGCAAGTGCTCGCCGACCCCGAGGTGAGCGTGCACGTCGAGCGGCTGCGCGCCGAAGAGAGTGCGTTCAAAGCGTTGCTCGAAACGAAGAGCCGGCTCGACGGCAACGTCGTGATTACCGATATGCGCGGGGAGAAACATCCGCCCAGCGGCAATCGCTTTCTCGTCTATACGCTTTTCCCGACCGCAAACGTCTCGGTGCGCATCGCCGACGGACACGACGGCAGCTACGCGTCGATTCAGGTGGGGCACTCGATTCTCAATCGCACCTGCAAGACCAGCATCGGCGATCTGCTCTCCGAATACGGCGGCGGCGGCCACGAAGGCGCGGGCACCGCACAGCCGGCGACGCCCGACGTGGAGCGTGTCCTCGCCGAAATCGTGACGATGCTCAAGCGCAACGGATAGCGCGCCGTTGTTGCAGATCGAGGGACTCGGCAAACGCTTCGGCGCGAAAGTTGCGGTCGATGGACTGTCGTTTTCGGTTGCAGCGGGTGAAATCGTCGGGCTGCTCGGGCCCAACGGTGCAGGGAAGAGCACGACGTTTCTTGCGCTTGCCGGTTTCTTGCGACCGGAGGCGGGGACGATATCGTGGAACGGCGTTGCGCTCGGTCACGACCGCGGCCGCACGATCGCGCTCATTCCCGAGACGCCGGAGGTCTATCCGTTGCTCACGGTTTGGGAGCACTTGGTATTCGTCGCCAAGAGCAACGCTTTAGCCCCCGGATGGGAGAAGAAGGCCGGTGAGCTGTTGGAGCGTTTGGGGCTCGGCGGAGAACGCGACACGCTGGGGCGCGCACTCTCGAAAGGGATGCGTCAGAAAACATTGATCGCTGCGACACTACTTGCCGACACGCCGGTACTGCTGCTCGACGAACCGATGATCGGGCTCGACCCGCAGGGGCAGCGGGAATTGCGGGAGATGCTCTTCGACTTACGCACGACGGGTAAAGCGATCGTCATAAGCACGCACATGATCGAACAGGCGCAGCAACTCTGCGACCGGATCGTGATCCTCAAAGACGGCCGTTTCGTTGCAGCCGGAACGTTCGACGAATTGCGCGAGCGCGTCGGCCGCGAAGATGCCGAAGAACTCTTCTTGGAACTCACGCGCGCCTGAGATGAGGAAAGATATCGCGGCGCTTGCGTACCTGGAATGGCGCATGCGTGTGAATGCGTGGCGAGAAACGCTCCGAACGCCTTCCAAATTGGTGATGGTGATTTTGGGGATCGCCTATTACGCGATCTTTAGCGTGTTGCGCATCATAAATGTTCGCGCACATGGGGATTCAGGGAGACTGCACGAACCATTCGCGACGCTCGCGTTCTGCGCCGTGCTGCTCTTCATGGTGATGCCGACGTGGGCCGGCGCTCGGGGAGTCTTGAAAATCTTCTCGTCGTTCGCCGATGCTCGCTTTCTCATCTGTTCGCCGCTACGTGAAGAAATCGTCATTCCGTATTTGGTGCTACGGAACAGTCTCTTTTCTATCGGGCGCCTTGCGATGATGGCGCTCCTTTATGCGATCATTTTTCCGATGGTCGGCGGCATAACCGGAATGTTGTTTGGGTTCTTGGGATTGTTTCTCGTTGGAGCGGTGCTCGGGCCGTTCGCCTTTCGGGTTCGCACGGCGTTTGGGGCGTCCGCTGCGTATTGCATCGCGGTCGTGTTCGCGCTCGTTGCAGTGGTTCCGGCGGCGGCGATCGGTGCGGGAGCGCTTTGGACGGGCGCGCAGCCGCTCGCGCACGCGGCGGTTCATTTGGGCTTGGGACGCGCGATCTCCGCGATCTTTGCCGGCAATCTCGCGGCCATGTCGATGCTCTATGCGCTCTTTGTTCTGTTGGTTCTCCTGTCGTTCATCGGTGCGCGCGATCTCTACCCGGAGATTTTTCACGCCTCTTACCTAGGAATGGCGGCGGTCGCACAACGCAATCGCGGGCGTGGGAATGCGCCGACGATTCGCAGCGCGTCGCAACTGCCGAAGAGCGCCGTCTCCCGTACGAGTCCGCGCGGGATGACCGGCGCGTGGGCGATTTTGTGGAAGGACTGGGTTACCTTTCGCCGCACGATCGCCACGCAGTGGATGCTCGCGATTGGTACGGCGGTCGCTCTGGGCATCGGCATCATCTCGGGCGATCTCCTGCGCTCGCCGTCGACCGCTCTTGCCGGCGGCATGGTGCTCTCAACGGCGCTGACATCCTTGTTTTTGAGCGTTTCGTTGGTGGCAACCGTCTTGCTCGATAATGACATCGGCAAGCCTATGTGGTGGCTTTCGGTAAGTTCGTTACGAGTGCGCCTCTACGTTTGGACCGCGGCGACGGCGTGGCGCATGATCCTTCCGCTTGCAGTTGGGTTGGTGGCCTTCGGATTCGCTTCGGGCGATCTTACGGTTGCTCTCTTGGCGATTCCCGGCGCCGCCGTTGCCATCATGTTTTTGCGGAGCATCGGCACCGCACTCTACACGATCTTTCCGTGGAACGGTGGGGCGGGTTCGACGACCGGAATGCTGCGCATGCTGCTCGCGATGCTCGCCTTGGCGCCGCCTACGCTCGCGTTCATCGTCGGATCTGCGGTCGCACAGCAACTGTGGTTCGGCGTTTTTTGCGCCGCGATCGTTACGATCGGCGAATCGGCGTTGTTTCTCGAGTTCGCCGTTGCGAGGATCGCCGGCAACGGCGTTTCGATAGCGCGCGAAGCGGCGTAAGGCGGCGTTTCGAGGGCCGCGTTCTAATGACTACCGCTGCGCGAACGCGGCCGCGATCGTCTTCATCGGCAGCAACATCCGGTGGAACGGCGCTTCGTGGAGCGTTGCGAATCCGTACCGCGCATAAAATGCGGTGGCACGATCGTCGGCAGGATCGGTAATAACGGCGACCGCACCGCTATTTGCGGCGGTGCTGAAGGCGCGCTCGAGCGCGTTCCACAGAAGCGGTTTCGCGAGGCCTCGACCCTGATTCGCACGCGCGATGCCGAGCTGTCCGAGGAGAAGCAGCGGAATGCGTTGGAGCCCGCGCACTTTCAACGTGCGAGCCGTGGCGAGATCGAGTTCGGCATCGCGATATTCGTGCGGCGCGAGCGTGTAATACCCGAGTATCTCCGTCGGGTGATTGACGCTCGCGAGAACGAATGTCGCCGCGCGATAGTAGCGCGTTGCCCGAGCTGCCGTCGTGCGGAGGTAGCGATCGACGGTGTCCTTCCCGCAGCGGAAGCTCTTGCGATCGTGGAGCGAAGGATCGAGCGGGACGATCCGGATGCGAAGGCGACCGCCGGTGTTATCGTTCGAGGTCAAAACCGTCGGGGACCGGATTCGCAGCGAGCGCGCGAAGCGCGTCGGTGGGCGGCGGCGGGGCGAGTAGGAGATCGAAAAAGCGGCGACGATGATCCGCAGCGAGTAGCGAGATGCCGTTCTCTTCCACGACGCTGCGAGCCGAGCGAATTGCGACCGTCGCTATGAACCGGGAGAGATCGCCCTCGCTTGCCAGGGCTGCGGCTTCCTCGATATACGCTCGTTCTCGTTCGGTAAAACGCACCGAGACGCGTGCATCCCGGCGGGATGGGGTGGCTGGCATTGGTTCGCTCCTTATCGTTCTCGCCGGCTAAAAAGCCATATTCCCGGTCCCAAGTATAGCGCGACATGGGGTCGACGGCAATAATGTCCGCCACTTGGCGGTCGAAAATCCCGCGATGAAAGCTCGGTTGCCCCGTAGGAGGCGCCCTTTCCACGCGAGAAGCGCGGCGATGGGGGGAATCAGTCGGTAGCGGAGGGCTCTTGGTGGCCGTCTCGGTTTTATCGCCGCGTGAGCCGGGGCTTCGGAAGAAGGCCTCGAGAGATCGCTTTTCCCGCGTGCTGAACATCTTGCTGGGCCTGCTCGCCGACGGCACCCTCGATTGCGAACGGTGTTGTACGCGTTTCGGAATTTCGCTGCGGGAATTACAGCGCGACCTCACCGTTCTGCGATCGCTCGGCCGCGACTTCGGCTTTGCCGTGAGCCACGCCCGCGGCGGGCGGGTCATGCTGGAGCGAAGCATCGGGAAAATCGCGAAGCTCGGTGCCGCACAAGCGGAGACAGCGGCGATGCTGGTTCGCATCGGGCGTGCGCTCGGCGGACCGTTCGAGAGTGAGGTGCGTTCGGCACTCGGGGATACCGCCGGCGGGCCGGGTTTCCTCGACCTGCGCGAGCCGCGCCCGAGCGCCGACGCAGCTGTCAGCGCGACGTTTGCCGTCGTGAAGGAGGCTGCCGCCGCGTCTGCGCGCCTGGAGTTCTCGTATACGACAGCGCGTGAAGGCCCAGCGCTACGCCGCGTCGAGCCCTATCTCGTTATCGCGCGGTCTGGGCGCTACTATCTCGTCGCGTTCGATCTCGCGCGAAAAGATTGGCGCAACTTCGCGCTCGACGCGATTGCACCGCCGATCCGCCGCGACGGCACGTTCGCGCCGCGCAAAATTCCCGAGCGCTTCCGGCGCGAGGGCGCGGTTGGGTGGATTCGCACCGGCGAGCCGTTGGAGGTGACGGTTCTCGTTTCAGATACCGTTGCCGGCGCCGTTACGGCATGCGAGTGGCAGCCCGAACAGCGAGTCGAACGTCACGCCGACGGAAGCGCGTCGATCGCACTGCGCTTCGACGACCCCGGCGAAGCGGTGCGCTGGGCGCTGCGGTTCGGAGCCGATGCGACTGTCCTCGCGCCGCTGGCGGTCGCTGCGCTCGCCCGGGAGACCGCGGAGCGCATCGCGGGAAACTATGCGACGAACCCTTGTCGCAACGAGCGAGTAGAATCGCGGAGATGAAGGAGCAGTGCGGCGGCGTTTCGGGCGATTACCGAAGGTGATTGAGGACGATTGCGCGGCCCCCTATAGGCTTATCAGGCTCCCGGTCTACGCGGTGGATTGCGGCGACGATTTGACGGTACGTCAGGTCTCGGGAGTCGCGATCCTCGTAAATGAGAAACAACCCACAATGCCCCGGGTGCTCCTCATGGAGAGCTTTGAAATCTGCGCAGTTATGCGTCAAAATCACCCGCTGGTCGCTTTGAGCATATGCAAAAATGTCCGCGTCGCTCGCGCCTATCCCGAGTGTTTCGGCGGATGTTACAACGTCGAAGCCTGCCGCTCGAAGCATCCCGACGAGCGACTTTGCCGAAGTGCACTCATCGACCAGGATACGCAACAGTGCTTTCAACTCGTCGACGCTCCTCGGAGGCCTCGACGACTAGCAGCTCGCGGTTGCGCGCCGCGTAGTCGAGTGCTTCGGCGACCGCTTCGCGAGGGAGATCGAACTCCTCGGCTGCCGTCGGCACATCCATCTGGTTGCTCTGCATCTGCGCGACGAGTTGACCAACCGTGAGCCGGCGCCCTTTGAGTGAGAGTTGGCGCCTCCACGGATGCCGCACGCGCACCAGGTATCGATATCGTCGTTCCGGTGCAACCGCGCTCGTAAGCTCGGGAAGGGCATCGGCGAAACGCGCCTCGTCGGGAGGGACAGCTGCAATTGTGAATCCCTCGCCGATCGCCGTTGCCAATCGGGCAATGAGCGTTACGGCTTGCCTGCCTGCCTCCGCATCGTTCTCTCCGAGGCCACGGATACGTTCGAGCGCGAGTTGCTCGGTAGCGCCAAGGTCGATCTGCAGTCTTTTGCGTTTCACCCTCCAATTGTACTCCGGATGGAGTGGGGTTCCTAGGGTATTGGTTCGCATTTCGGATTTTCGGTGATCATTTGATTTACCTGCTTCGCATGCAATGAAGTTGACTATTTGTCGCCACGAGGCTATTATCACTGGGGCTGGCCCCATTGAAGCATTGCGTGCGCGGCAGGCGCGCTCCGGCTCTGAACCATTCCGCGACGCGTGTCGCGGCCCCATTGAGTCCATCGCTCCACAAGTGGAGCCCCATGCTTTCAAGATTCAACTTGAACCAAGGAAGAACGCATCTCATGTCTGACGCTCCATCTTTTCCCGATTATTTTAGAGCCGCGACAGGGTATGAACCATATCCGTACCAGACGAGGGTTGCTCATCGCCGGCCGGACTTTCTTCGTATCGAGACAGGTCTTGGAAAAACCGAAGCGTTAGCTTTGGGTTGGGCGTGGCGCCGCCGTCGTGACCCGTCGCATCCGCGGAGACTAATCTATACGCTCCCAATGCGGTCGTTGATCGAGCAAACCATTGCACGATTGGAGGCGTGTAGCGAACGACTCCGCGCGGCGGGGATGGACGGGCTTCCCCGCATCGACACAGTGATGGGTGGCGATGTGGACGATTTTTGGTTTCGACATCCCGAAGAGCCCGCGATCGTTGTCGGCACCCAGGATATGTTGCTTTCTCGGGCGCTCAATCGCGGATACGGAATGAGCCGTTTCCAATGGCCGATGACGTTCGGGGCCATTAATAGCGACGCTTATTGGGTAATCGACGAGGTTCAATTACAGGGAATCGGGGCTGTGACAGCCGCACAACTACAAGCATTCCGTGAAATGCTTGGAACCTTTGGCGCGACGTTCACGACGTTCGCATCGGCCACGCTTGACGACACGTTATTGGAAACCGCCGAATATTCGTTGGTTAACCGAATTACTGAAGAAATTGACGATTCCGATAAAGCCGTACCCAGGATTGCGGCTATCTTGAATGCATCCAAGACCCTCAATCAAATCTCGACCGACGGGCAACGACATTTTGCTGACGACATCCTCTCGAAGCACCGTCGGGGAACACTGACGCTCGTTATTCTCAATACCGTTCGTGATGCCAAGGACACGCTAAAACGCCTGCGCGCGGCCGCCGGCGATGTACCATGCCGATTGCTTCACTCCCAATTTCGCCCGGATGATAGAAGGCGGCACACGGAGGCACTGCTTGGAGCGCTCGACCAAGACGGGCCCGGGCAGATCGTCGTCTCAACGCAAGTAGTTGAGGCCGGGATCGATGTAAGCGCGACGACGCTTTTCACCGCAGTCGCGCCCGTATCGTCTTTGGTGCAACGTTTTGGCCGCTGCAATCGGCAAGGCAAGAGCCGTGACGCGTGCGTTTATTGGATCGATAATGGAGAGCCAACCGAACGGACGGCGATGCCATACGCTATCGGTGAAATTCAGGAAGGGAGAAAGTTTCTACAGGAGTTAACCGGGAAATCTGTTGCCCCCGAAAACTTGGTAACGTCGAAGCTTTCACGCGGGAAGGGACTCGTTCTGAGAAAACCCGAGCTGCTCGACCTTTTTGATACGTCCCTGGATCTTTCCGGTCACGACATCGACATTTCGCCGTATATTCGTGAAACGAACGATTTCAACGTAGAGCTTTTTTGGCGAGACACCCCTCCGGATTCAGCAACGCCAATTCGCCGCGACGAGCTATGCCCTGCGCCGATATCGCAGGTTCGAGAAGCGCTCAGAGAGCTTCGAGCAGGTGGGCGTTCACAAGACATCCGAATATCGAACCAATTTTCGCGCGCGTCGGCTACTGTAAATACGCGCGAGCGCCTTGATTGGATACCGCTTCACGAAGAAATGCTTAGGCCCGGTTTACAGGTGTGGCTCCATTCGTCCGCAGGCTGGTACGATCCGGAGGTCGGATTTGATCGTTCCCGGGCCGATGTTGCTCCTATCGTGCCCACAAACCCCGTCCAAGGACCGGCGGAGAGCTGCGTCAGCATGAACGAAGATCCGTCGAGCGAGATCGGAGTGAGCGTCTCACTTGCAAAGCATTCGCGTGACACGTACGACGAAGCGAAACGTCTAAGTTCTTTTCTCGGCCTCGATCGATCATTTGCCGATGTCGTTGAACGAGCTGCGCTGTGGCACGACGTCGGAAAGGCGCACGAGGTCTTTCAGGAGACAATGCGGGCAAATATTCGCGAGCACGGGACGACAATATGGGCGAAGTCGCCCCGGGGCCGGGGAGGCCATTCGAGGAAGAGCTTCCGCCATGAGTTGTCGAGCGCTCTCGCGTTCCTTGGTGGCAATGAACGCGCGTCAGAACGCGATCTTATCGCATTTCTCGTGGCGGCACATCACGGGAAGCTCAGAGTTTCACCGCCGTCTGCTCCTTGTAATCCGAGTGAGTTGCCGGGAGCAGTCCTAGGTAACCAAAATGGCGACACGTTACCGTCAGTGGATCTGGGCGATGGAATCCACTCCCCCGCATGCACCATCGACCTTCAAATTTTCCAACTTGGAAGCGAAAATGGCGATCCCACTTGGGTCGATCGTGTCATTGCCTTGAGAGATCGTAAAGACCTAGGGCTTTTCCGTCTCGCGTACCTAGAGCTGCTTGTTCGGGTTGCGGACTGGCGAGCAAGTGCACGAGAAATGGATAATGTAAAATGAGCGAGCTCGTACTGCTGGGCTGTAGGAACGATTCGCTCTTAGGCTATCTAAAAGCGCTCGGCGTTCTTCGCGTCGTTTCCGAACAGTCAGACAATGCCGCGCGAGGATCGTGGCGCGGCGCGGCCTTTGTTCTTCATTCGCGGTTAGACGAGAGCGAGTTGTCATCGTTTTTTCTTGATTACTACGCTCCAACCCCAATAGCGAACCCGTGGAATAATGGGGCGGGATTCGATGGGGAGCATAACTGGAAAAACGGGAAAACGGATCGGGCAACAGGCGTTTTTCAGAGCGTTCTCGCGACCACAGCGGCTCGGTGGGCCGCATACCGAAGCGTAGTCCGTTTCATTTTTACACAATTTGTCGAAACTGGCATCCGCGAGCGGCTCATGAACGATGGGAATAAAAAGGATTTTATTCGAGAGCTCCGCGCGCGCGTACCGGAAGAAGGCCTGCCATGGATCGACGCAGCCGTAGGAGTCACCGCAGACGATGTCGCTTATCCGTTCCTTTTTGGGGGAGGTGGAAACGATGGACGACTCGATTTTGCCGTCAATTTCGCTGAGCGCGCACTTGAAATTGTCGGGCCTACAGCGAGTAAGACGAGTAGGCTTTTGTTTCTCGACAGCATCTTCGAAAATGCCGCCGGGGAGCTTGTCGCGGGCGCAGCAATCGGGCAATTCAGCCCGCGCCACGCCGGTGGCGTCAATGCGTCAACCGGCTTCGCTTCGGATTCATTAATTAATCCGTGGGATTACGTCTTAATGATAGAAGGCGCGCTTTGCTATCGAGGCTCGCTCGTCCGGCGCCTCGGATCAGGGCGCTCAAGGAGTGCCTTCCCGTTTTCATTTCATGCGGTGCCGGGAGGATATGGTAGCGCGAGCGCGGCGGAGGAAGCGCGGGGGGAATTATGGTTGCCTGTTTGGGATGGTCGTATAGGCAGCGCCGGGATAAGTGATCTCTTTCGCCGAGGCCGTGTGGATATGCCCGGCGATGAGAAATCGCCAACGGTGCGCGCTGCCGCCGTGGCTACCGAGGCCGCGAGCGCGGCTCTTACGGCCGGCGCGGCGCTCGGTGTAAGAGGTTTCAAGCGAGTAGCGTTCGTTCAGCGTAATGGTCTGGCATTTACGGCGTCGGTATGCGGCGAGGTGCGGGTGGGGGAGGGCTCCGCGCCGATCGTATCGAGCATTACGCGCACAACCGCCGATTGGATTGGCCGAATACGTAGCAGCAAGAGCTTGCGTGGCGGTCAGGTTGGCGAACGGCTACGAGTGTTCGACGACTGTCTGTTTGCTTTAGCGAGCGTAGGCCGTCCTAGTCGACGACGCGAGCGAGACCTTCTCGCCGCACTAGCCTATCTCGACTTCGCGGTTGCTCGCGTCTCCCCGGAGTTTCCGGGGCCCGTCCCATTTTTGCCGTCGTCAGTAATAGATCTTCTTGATGACGGTAGCGTCCACCATCGAGTGGCGGCTGCATTAGTATCCATTGGGGCCGAGAGCATTGGGAAGCGCTTGCGGTTCGATTTCGAGCACGCACGCTACGATGCCGAAAAAAGTCGCTTGTTTTACGACCGTTCGCGGTCTCCCTTAGCGGTGCAAAAGTTGGAAACTACGCTTGCGGAGCTCAGTGAACGGCGCTACCGACTCGCTCATGGCCACTCTGATGAAAACTGGCTGCGGGGCTCCTATACATTGGGGACGGCTGATGTTTCAATTGTTTTGGAGAAAGGATGGGATCGCGAGTCCCTAAAGGACCTAGCTGACTTCTTGGTGGGTTACTCTATTGTGAATCCTGCTCGCAACTCGGGCGTCCGCGGTCCGGATGGTAGTCCGCCTACGGTCCCGGCAAGTTTTGCCGTCATAAAGGTTGTGATGGACCACCCTGGTGCGCGTGATGTTCGCATAAGCAGATACTTAAATGCCGACGATTCACGCAGGGCTTTACACTTGGCTTATCAGCGGGCAAGGACTATATCCGCATTGCCATTCCCGGTTCGGAATGTCGTCGACGCAGAAATCGACAGGGCCCGGTGGTATTCAGCGGCGTTACTTCTTCCGATGTCTTTTGACCCTCTGAATTACCGGGAGCTGCTCGGCGCTGCCCTCATTTCCAAACCGAATCTCGATCAAGTCAAACAATATCTTTCCACCTTTTCTCAAACATAATAACTAGATAATAACTAGAATAGGAGCGTTACGCTATGTCAGGTCTATCTGCAGATGCACTATCCGCACGGCGAATCCTCATCGAAGCCAATTTGACTCCTCTTCAGGGGAGCCGCTTTCAGCCAACTGGTTTTCCGAGTCTAGGGGCGGCCGAGTTTACCGGTCCCGATGGAACGGCAATGTTGCTCGTGGAATCGCCGCAGTCGATGGCCAACCGCTTGGAGGCGACGATTTGGGATGATGCCCGCGATGACTTGATCGCTGCGCTCGACGGGCTTCCCTTCGTATCGACGGTGGTGGACGGTCGCGGAACCGATAGCATCCGGGAAGCCCATCGTCTGAACTCGCCGTATCTGATTGACGGGATCAAAGTGCGCCTTCAGGAGCGTGCCGGTATATCGGGGAAAAAAGCAAAAGGGAAAAGCGCTGATGATGAAGATGCGGATGAGAGCTCCGGGGTTGACGTACGTAAACTTGCTCGAGCGGTGTTTTATTACGACCCGAACTCGGTTTTGCATGGCGTATTCCTTGAGAAGATCGTTGGAGCTGCAAGACTCACACGGGTTGTTTCAGCGTTTATAGAGGCTCGGGGAGTTCGAGCGGTTGAGAGCGGCGGTGTAAAAAACGACAGGATCGACCCAAAAGGGAAGGCAAAAGGCGGTGCGGCGAAAGGATTTGGTAATGTTCCCTTCTCGCGCACCGAATATTGCGCGAGTGAAATTACGGCGTATTTTTCCGTTGACACCACGTTGCTGATGTCCTATGGACTCGGTAAGGATGCCGAAGAGTTGTTGGTAGCGCTGGCATTACTAAAAATTCGGCGATTCTTGGAAGGTAGCGCACGTCTCCGAAGTGCGTGCGATTTTGACGTCGAGGCCATCAATACTCGTCGCCCTTCTGGGTGGGAGTTGCCGAGTGCGGCTGACTTGGAGGGGGTGGTTCGGAACTCTATTGCGGCGTGCCGTCGAGGTGGCCTCTTCGCCGATCCGGCGAAAACCGTCGTTTAGTCCGTCCGATGATCGCACTTCGCATCGACTTCCTCGCCGGTCGTTTTCACGCAAATCCCTGGGATCGCGGAACCAATGAGGGCGAAGTAGAGTGGCCACCCTCGCCCTGGCGCATGTTGCGGGCGATCTCCGCCGGTTGGTACCGCACGGGTGGCGCTGACCGCGAGATATTTTTGCGGGTCTTGGACGCGCTCGCAGAACCGCCCCGTTACATTCTGCCGCGAGCAACTGCGGGACACTCACGACATTACGTGCCGCTTGGCGGATTCAAGAGCGGCAAGCCGGAGAAGACCCTGATGCTCGATTCGTTCCTTGCTTTGGAGTGTAACCGCGAATCAGTAGCGACGGCATTCGTCGTGTGGTCGCGCGTTGAACTCTCGGGCGACGAGCGATCGCTTTTGGAAAGCGCATGTGCGGCGATCCGCTATCTTGGACGTGCGGAATCCTGGTGCGAGGTGAGCGTGGTCGATTCCATCGGCGGTGAGAATGACTCTGTGCTCTGCGATCTGGCTTCACGTTGGGAAGTTGAGGGGCCGACCGTGCGCCGTTTGGCAGCGGGAACCACGCTTCGCGGTGCCGGCTTGCTGCGTTCTCTGTCAGAGACCACCGGCGAAATGCGCAAATCGAAACGTCTCGTCCCGCTCGGGACGAGTTGGGCGGAGTATCGTTTACCGGGAGATTTCTTGCTCGTTCGTGAGCAGCACATTGCGCGCGAAGACGAAGCAGATGCGTTTGGCCCCCTTTTGTTGCGTTTTGCGTTGGAGCGAACGGCTGCGAACGTCCTTCCGCCGATCGAGATTGCTGTGAGTATCGCCGAGGTGATGCGTAATGCAGTGATGCGACGGTACAGCGACCTGCACGGAGGAACAACCACAACGCGCCTCGCCGGCAAAGACGCAGGTGGTACTAAAAAGCGCGAGGGGCATGACCACCCGTACTATCTCCCTGCGGATTCAGAAGGCGATGGCCGCATCGACCGAATCGACGTCTGGTTTCCACGGGGGTGTTCGCACCGCGAATACCGCGCCGTGACCGCGGTGGTCAAGCTCTACGACGGCTTTATTTTCGACGGGGAGTATGCCATTACGTTCCTCGGCGCCATCGAGCCGCCGCGAGCACGCGTATGGCAATGCGCGACGCCCGTCGTTCTCGAGCGCTTTCCAAAAGGTCGTGGATCGAACGGAGAGCGGCGGGTGGTCGATTCCCCCGAGGAACAACTTCGCACGATGGCCGCGCGCCGTCTCAATGAGCCGTGCGATGTCGCGCTCTGGGCGCCTTCGGAGACCATATCGCGTCGCGGAGGACACGGGGTGAGGCTCGATGCATTCCGTCGCGCGCGAAAGGGCGAGCGCCCGACTCACCCGGTCGTCGGAGCAACGATTACTTTCGAACGTGAGGTAGCGGGCCCGATCGCCCTCGGCCGCCTCGCGCACTTCGGGCTCGGACGCTTCGAGCCGGCGGCTATCGAACCGTAGTGATTTAGCGGCAGCGGCATGGAGACGCTAGAGCAACCGCCGGACCTATTACCGGCGCGCATGATCAACGAGTACGTTTACTGCCCGCGGCTCTTCTGGCTCGAATACGTCGAACGTGAGTTCCAAAGCTCGTTCGATACCGTCGACGGCGAGCGCGTACATAGGCGCGTAGACCAGCCGCGTGGCGAACTGCCCGACGAATTCGAGCGGGTTAAGGCCGAAGCAACCTCGGTAGAAATCGCGTCGGCCGAACTCGGAGTCGTCGCCAAGATCGATCTCGTTCGCACCGACGGGGAGCGAGCGGTTCCCATCGACTATAAGCGCGGAAAAGTCCCGCAGATTGAGGGCGGCGCGTACGATCCCGAGCGCGTGCAAGTGTGCATTCAGGCGTTGCTGTTACGCGAACACGGCTATATCTGCGACACCGCCCGCATATACTATGCATCCTCCAATCGGTTCGTCGATATCCCTATCGACGAATCGCTTATCGAACTCACGCATTCAGCGGTGGCCGCGGCACGATCGTTGATGTTTCAGGGGAGCATCCCTGCCCCACTCGAGCATAGTCCGAAGTGCGGCCGTTGCTCACTCAACACCATTTGTTTGCCCGACGAAACGAACGCGTTGCGAGACGAAGGCCGTCGCTCGAGCGAGATACGTCCATTTGCCGCGCCGCTCGACGATCGAGTCTGGCTCTACGTCGTGGAGGCGGGCAACCGCGTCGGCCTTTCGGGCGAAACGCTTCAGGTGCGAAATGACGAGGGCGTCCTGGCCGAGATGCCGCTCTTCGAAACCGCCGGCATCTCTCTTTTCGGCAACGTGCAGATTTCGTCGCAGGCCATGCGCGCCGTGCTCGGGCGCGACGTACCGGTTTTTTACCTCAGTTACGGTGGGTGGCTGACCGGTTACGCACGTTCGGTAAACGATCATAGCCTCGATCTCCGACAAGCCCAGCATCGGGTCGCCGCCGACCCCGAAGCGAGCCTGCGGCTGGCCCGCGCCTTCGTCTTTGGAAAAATACGCAACCAACGCACCATGGTTCGACGTTCGTTAGGAAGCGCATCGCGGGCAATGCTCCAGGCGCTCTCGCTGCTGTCGCATCGCGTTCAAACTGCGACGAATAGTGAGTCGCTGCTGGGTTTTGAAGGCAATGCCGCCCGGCTCTACTTTGAAGCTTTTGCCAATATGTTACGCATTCAGACCGGCTTTGAGGTGACGGGTCGCACGCGCCGGCCGCCAACCGACCCGGTCAACGCTATGCTGTCGTTCGGGTACGCTATGCTGTCGAAGGAAGCGCTCGCAGCATCCGTCGCAGTTGGTTTTGAACCCGGGCTAGGGTTTTATCACAAAGTTCGGGCCGGGCGTCCCTCGCTCGCACTTGACTTGATGGAGGAGTTTCGCCCGCTCATCGTTGATTCGACCGTGCTCTCGTTGGTCAATGCCCGCGAAATCCAGGCCTCGCATTTCGATCGGCGCGGCAAGGCCATCGTGCTCACACAAGAAGGCCGCAAAATATTTATCGGCGCGATCGAGCGCCGCCTCCGCTCCACGGTTACGCACCCAACGTTCGGGTACACGCTGACTTATCGCCGAGCGATTCATGTCCAGGCGCGGCTTCTCGCTAGGACGATTCAGGGCGACGTTCCAGGCTATCCCCCGTTTATGACGCGCTGAGCGATGACGCGCGCCTATATATTGACCTATGACATCGCCGACGCCAAACGCCTGCGAGAGATGCACAAGCTCGCGAAAGCCTTCGGGCGCCCGCTTCAGTACAGCGTATTCTACTGTTTGATGAGGCGGGAGGACCGCGTGAAGCTCGCCTGGCGGATCGAGGCGCTGATAGATCCAAAACGCGACCGCGTCGTCATTCTTGATATCGGGGCGGTCCCAGATCGCGAAAGTTGGATTCCACCGATGGAGGTATTCGGGCGCCAGGCTCCAGCCGCGTCCCCCGGCGCCATTATCGTCTAGAACCGTCGAGCCCCCCAACGGCGGCACCCCTACGCAGAACCGCTCGACGCCTTATTTGGCGGGGAAATTTACCGTTTCCAGCCCACTCCGAACTCCAAGGGACGATTGAGAATCCGACCCGCTCGAAAGGGCGTAGCAAAATCCTTGCGAATGCAAGCCTCTAGAGGTTTGCCATTTCCGCGACGATAACGTCGCGGCCCCATTGAAGCGCGCAGTCGGCGCACCTCGGCGACGAGCGCGAGAACATTTCCGCGACGATAACGTCGCGGCCCCATTGAAGCAAGAATAAGAGTTCGTCGAACCAGGTCGGGTTATTCCCATTTCCGCGACGATAACGTCGCGGCCCCATTGAAGCACCAACGGGCTCTATGCGTTTGCGTCCACCGGCACGATTTCCGCGACGATAACGTCGCGGCCCCATTGAAGCACTATCTGGAAGCCGAGAACGCGGCGCTCAAAGCGCGATTTCCGCGACGATAACGTCGCGGCCCCATTGAAGCTCGGAGGGTTTGCCCCTGCTTTTGCCCTGGTTCGTCATTTCCGCGACGATAACGTCGCGGCCCCATTGAAGCAACGTATCCTGCGCATTAGTGAGGATAGCCTGCGGTTGATTTCCGCGACGATAACGTCGCGGCCCCATTGAAGCGAGGATGAACGCGAAGACTTCTTCCTTCTCCTTGACATTTCCGCGACGATAACGTCGCGGCCCCATTGAAGCTCCGACGATTCCTCCACTGCGCTCGGGCTGTCGCATCATTTCCGCGACGATAACGTCGCGGCCCCATTGAAGCGATCTCAGCGTGCTGTAACAGCCCCTCGGCGACCACATTTCCGCGACGATAACGTCGCGGCCCCATTGAAGCGATCAGCGCGCCTTTGCCCATGACATAGGCGTGATGATTTCCGCGACGATAACGTCGCGGCCCCATTGAAGCAGCTCGAAGTAATTCGGCGCGCAGTTCGGCTGTGGTATTTCCGCGACGATAACGTCGCGGCCCCATTGAAGCCATTGGTTGACTCGTTTCCTCGCGAGCCGCCGGCGAAATTTCCGCGACGATAACGTCGCGGCCCCATTGAAGCCATCTTTAGCTCCGGTTGCCGCGCCCTTGAACGCCATTTCCGCGACGATAACGTCGCGGCCCCATTGAAGCAATATCAATCCGCAGATTGCATCGATCGTGCAGGGCAATTTCCGCGACGATAACGTCGCGGCCCCATTGAAGCTTCCGACTTGGTAGATTTGCATAATGGGCCGTTCGTCATTTCCGCGACGATAACGTCGCGGCCCCATTGAAGCTATTCTACAAAATGCAGTTAGAGAATGGAACGCAACCATTTCCGCGACGATAACGTCGCGGCCCCATTGAAGCCTCAATCGCCACGCTCTCGCAGCGCAGGTCAGGAGAAATTTCCGCGACGATAACGTCGCGGCCCCATTGAAGCCTCGGGAGACAGGCCGATGCCCGCCTCTTTGATTGCGGCATTTCCGCGACGATAACGTCGCGGCCCCATTGAAGCAACCCAAACGATCGGAGCGATCGGAGAAGGAGAAACAATTTCCGCGACGATAACGTCGCGGCCCCATTGAAGCTTGGACAACTTTCGATGGGGGTAAGCCCCCCGCGCCGCATTTCCGCGACGATAACGTCGCGGCCCCATTGAAGCACGACGATGCAAAATCTCTGGAACAATTTCGGCGCTTATTTCCGCGACGATAACGTCGCGGCCCCATTGAAGCCGACGCAGCGATCGTAACCTCAGCCGTGCCGGTATTATTTCCGCGACGATAACGTCGCGGCCCCATTGAAGCCCGCAGGTTCCTTCGACGCTGCTCGTGCAACTTCCGAATTTCCGCGACGATAACGTCGCGGCCCCATTGAAGCGATGACGCTCCCAAGAGGCCCCTTCGGGCCGCCGGATTTCCGCGACGATAACGTCGCGGCCCCATTGAAGCCCGATCGTCGGCCCGACCGCAAGTCCGGAGAACGCCATTTCCGCGACGATAACGTCGCGGCCCCATTGAAGCGTAACGTGCGAAGCGATCGTGCCGTTGGATGTAGAATTTCCGCGACGATA
>JAJYRI010000031.1 GCA_021794175.1 bacterium | reverse complement strand
TTTTCCGCCGGGTGCAGCGTTGCTCATCGGTCACAATGCTACGGCATTGCTCCCTCTTCGCGCCTCGCCCCGCCGAAAAATCCCTCGTCGGATCATGTTGCGCGACTTGCGGCTCAGGACACTAGCGGGCGGGGAAAAAAGCCGCCGCTAGACGGAAATGCCTGGAGGGCGGACGAACCCTTCAGGTATGTCCGGTCATAGCAAATGGCATAACATCCGCCTTCGAAAAGGTAAGGTCGATGCACAGCGGGGCGCGCTCTTTACGAAGCTCAGCAAGGAGATCATCCTTGCGGTGCGCGGGGGCTCCCCCGACCCCGAGGCCAATTATCGCCTGAAGATGGCGATGGAGAAGGCGCGTGCGAATAATATGCCGCGCGAGAATATCGCTCGCGCGGTCGCGCGCGGCAGCGGCGCGGGGAACGAGCGCGAGATCGAAGAGATTCGTTACGAAGGGCACGGGCCTCATGGGCTTGCGGTGATCGCCGATGCGGCGACCGATAATCGAAATCGTACCGCCGGCGAGCTTCGTTTTCTGTTCCAAAAGCATAAGGGCGTGCTCGGTGAGACTGGAAGCGTCGGCTGGATGTTCGATCGCGTGGGGGTCATCGAGGTCGATGCGACCGGTTGCGACGAAGACGGCTTTCTCGAACGCGCGCTCATCGACGGTGTTATCGATGTCGAGTTCGGCGATCCCAACGCGACGGTATTCTGCGAGATCGAGGCGCTCCGCAGCGTCCGCGAGGCCCTCGGCGACGCCGGGTTCGCGGTGCGCGATGCCTACCTCGGCGTGCGTGCGAAGAGCCCGATTGCATTAGAGGGTGAAGCGCTGAGCCAGGCGCTTGCGTTTTACGATGCGCTCGAGGAGCATCCCGACATCGTTCGCGTTTTTATGAACCTCGATGTCAGCGAGGCGGCGTTGGAAGAGCTGGCGGTGGGATGAAGCTTGCCCCGTCGCTCCTCTCGGCAAACTTTGCGCACATCTCCGCCGAGATCGCCGCGGTCGTCGGTGCGGGAGCGGACTATTTACATCTCGATGTGATGGACGGACGCTTCGTTCCCAACATCACGTGGGGACCGAAGATCATCGGCGATCTCCGGGCGCTGACCGATCTGCCCTTCGATGCTCATTTGATGATCGTCGAGCCGGAGCGCTACGTCGAGTCTTTCGTGGCGGCGGGAGCAAATATCGTCACTTTCCACCTCGAAGCGACTCCGCACGCGCAACGTTTGCTCGCGCATCTGCGCGGCCTCGGCGTGAAAGCCGGTATTGCGATCGATCCGCAGACGCCGGTCGGCGCACTCGTCGATATCGTCGAAGACTGCGATTTGATCCTGATTATGAGCGTGAACCCCGGCTTCGGCGGACAGCGCTTCTTGGAGCGCTCGCTGGTGAAAATTGGCGAGGCGCGAGCACTCGTCGCGCAACGGAATCCGCAATGCGAGATCGAGGTGGACGGCGGTATCAACGCCGCGACGCTTCCCCTCGTCGCTGCGGCCGGAGCCGACGTGGCGGTGATGGGCTCGGCGGTCTTCGACGGAATCGATCCGGCGGAAAAACTTCGTAGCCTACGCGCGCTCGTTGCGAAATAGGAAAGTGGATTTTTCGGAGAATGCGGCGATTGCAGCGATTCGCGAGGAGCTCGGCGAGGCCGGTTGCCTGCGCATCGAGCTTGGGATCGGCGACGATGCTGCGCTCTGGCAGCCGTCGCGAAGCGATCGCAGTGCGATAAGCACCGATGCGTTCGTCGACGGCGTGCATTTTCAGCGACGCGTAACCTCGCTCGATCGGATCGGTGCGCGCGCGATGAATGCGAGTCTTAGCGATCTTGCCGCGATGGGCGCACGTCCGCGTTTGGCAACCGTCGCGCTGGGCATCCCGCACGATCTCACGCTCGGCGATCTACGCTCGCTTTACCGCGGTATCGCACGCGTCGGAAAGGGCGCGCAGCTCGCCGTCGCCGGGGGAGATTGTACCGCTTCGCCGGTGCTCTCGATTGCAGTGACGGTCCTCGGCGAAGTGCGAGCCTCGCATGCCAAACGGCGCAGCGGCGCGCGCTTCGGCGATACGATTGCGGTGACCGGAGCGCTCGGTGCGAGCGCCGCCGGCCTGCGCACGCTCGGCGATTCGCATCTGCTCGACGGGGCGTTGCGTCAGTCGGCGCTCGACGCCTACGAACTCGCGCGCGCGCGGCTCTCCGAGGGGCGTTGGCTCGCGGCGAGCGCAAACGTCCATGCGATGATGGATTGCTCCGACGGACTCGGCCGCGACTGCGCCCGCATGGCGGAGCGTTCCGGGGTGGGGATGCTTCTCGACCGGATCCCCGTTGCGCCGGAGATGGCGGCGCTCGCTCGGGCGACCGGCGAAGATGCCGAGGAGCTCGCGCTCGCCGCCGGAGAAGATTACGAGTTGATCGTTGCGATCGCGACGCCGGCATTCGCGCACCTGCAAGCGCGATTTCACAAGCGTTTCGGGGGTGCGTTGCTCGCCGTCGGGTATTGCGACGCGCAGGCCGGGGTCCGTTGGCGGAGAAGCGGAGCAACGGTTCCCGTCGATCGATATGGTTGGGATCACTTTGAGGTAGGAGAGAAGCGATGAACGGCGACCGCGAGGAAAATCTTTCGTACCCGCTCATTGGAAGCATCCAAAATAGCGTCGGCATGGGATTTATCGGAAACCAGGCCTTTGCTGCCGTCGCTCACGGCCTCGGACTGCGGGTCGTCCATGCCGAATCGATGTTTGCCAGCGCTCACGGCGGTTTCTCCGGGCGAACGACGCACTATGCCGATCCGACGAATTTTCGCCGCGACGTTCGTTTTCTCGTCGAGCAGGAGCCGCGCGTTATTTTGGTCGGCTTCCTGCCGAAAGCAATCTACGTCGATATCGTTGCACAGGCATTGCGGGATTTCTCCGGCATCGTCGTACTCGACCCGGTGATCGGCGACGGGAAAAAGGGGCTCTACGTCAGCGAGGAGACCGCACGCGCGATCGTCGAGATGCTGCTCCCGATCGCGCAGATCATTACGCCGAATCGTTTTGAAGCCGACGTTCTTACCGGTGGTGTCGGTGATAGCGGGACGGAGTTTGCGTTTCTCAACGCGCTCTTCGATCTCGGCCCGAAAGGCATCGGCGGGACCTCGTACGAACGCGACGCCGAAAAACATCGCAGTCGCTTACTCTTTACGAATGGATATAACTACGCGCGCATCGCCGCACCGTATTATCCGGCCTATCCGGCGCACGGTGCAGGCGACGTATTTGCCGCATCGATGGCTTGCTTCGTCGCACTCGGTGCTTCGCCGTTCGCAGCTGCGTTGTTGGCCACGACGCTCTCGGCGCGCGCGGTTGCGAATACCTCCCCGTACGGCGGCGCAACGGTCGACCCGGTCGCAGCACTCGAGAAATGGAATCCGAGCGGGTACCAACTCGACGACCAGCGGACGATGGGATTTTGCGAGCGCTCGAACGTCAAGAGCGAACTGATGAAGGCCACGGCGATCGACGCACCGCGCCTGAAGTTCGCTCCGCCGAAGCACAAAATACTTTACGGATGAATCCCGGCAGCATTCCGTTCGGCGAGCGTGCAAATGGCGCGGCGCTCGACATCGATATTCTCGGTTACCGCTACCCCGATGTCGCCGAACCCGACGGACTCGACCTTTTGGATATTGCCGTGCGCCTCTACGCGCCGCCGGTGGAGACGCTCTTCAATCTCGCGGTGCGAGTGCGCGAGTTGGAATGCTTGCGCTCGTATCTCGAGCGCATCTCCGGCGGAAATGGCCCGCGCGAGGTGGTGAAACTCGCCGACGGCCTCTTCGAACTGACCTTCGCACCGACGCGACGCGGGCCCGTTCTGATGGGAGTGATGTTACGCGACGTCGAGCGCGCTCACGTTCGCGTGGAATATCTCGTTACACTCGAGCCGCATCATATCGGGCGAGCGGCGACAAGGCTCGACGCGCTGTTACGGTAATCCGCGCTGGGTGAACCAGCGGTCGACGGTCTCGACGAGTGGAGCAAAAGCGGTGCGGTGGAGGTTGTGATCGCCGGGTAGCGTCGCCACGATGGTTTCGCGAGCGGTTCCGTCGAGGAGGCGTCGGTATGTCTCTTCGGGGATAATGCTTTCCTCGACCGCCGGAAGTGCGAGCAGCAGCGGTAACGGATAGTCGAGCGCGCGCTCGCGAAGATCCCAGGTATCGGGCGGATTCTGGTCGCGCAACCCCACGATCGGTGCGGCGCTCATCGTGGCGACCGCGTGCACCTTCCCTTCGATATCGAGCGGATGCCAGGCGGCGTATGCGTCGCGAATCGCGCGCGCGCGATCTTCGCCGTGCAGCGAGAATTGTCGGGCGAGCTCGACGAGAAACTCATCGTACCAACCCCCCGAGAGTTGCACGAGCATCGGATCGATTGCGAGGACGTGTCGCGCCTCGATCTGCTCGGCGCTCGCGAGTGCGACCGCGCCGCCCCACGAGTGTCCGACGAGCATCTCGATCGGCTCGCCGATCGCGCGCGCGACCGCCGCGGCATCCGCCGTGCATTGGGCGAGCGTCATCGTTGCGGAGAGATCGGCGGCGTCGCCATGCCCGCGTTGATCGTAGGCGTAAAGACGGTAGCGCGAACCGAGGTACTCGGCGAGCCGGCTCCACGAACGGCGCGAACTCGTCATTCCGTGGATGCAGAGCATCGCCGGGCCGTCGTTCCCCCAACGTTCGAGAATCGTTTCGCGCCCGTCGTCGAGCGCGACGCGCTCATGCATCGTCGTCGGCGTGACGCGAGCGGAAGGTGAGTTCGGAGATCGCCGATTTATCGAGTGCTCCGAGACCGATGCGTTTCAAGCGTTCGTACTGCCGATAGGTCGCCTCGGCGACCGGAAGGCGCAATGCCGCCTCGCGAGCCAAACTCAAAGCGATACCGGAATCCTTCGCAGCGTGCTCGGCGGAGAAATAGGTCTCGTGTTCGCGCGCGATCATATCCGCGCCGTCGGTCGCGCGCACGCGCGAATCCGCCCCGGTCCGCGCGAAGACGTCGAGTACGAGTGAGAGATCGAGGCCGAGTGCGTCGGCGAGCCCGAGACCTTCGGCGAGCGCCGCGGTGTTCGCGTTCATCACCATGTTTACCAGCGCTTTGAGTTGTGCGGCGCGCCCCGCTTCTCCGATATAGGCGAGCGACGAACTGATATCGCGCAGCAGCGGCTCGCAGCGCTCGAAGACCTCGCGCGCACCGCCGACCATGAGGAAGAGCGTTCCTTCGCGGGCCTGGACGATCGAACTCGCCATGCATGCCTCGATCGCGTCGGCGCCGGCCGCGCGCGCGCGGCGCTCGACCTCGATATGGGTCGCGGGCAAAACCGTCGCGCAGTTGACGAACGTGCAACCGCGGGCGGCGTGCAACAGCGAGCGGTCGTCATCGGCGAAAATGCGCAGCATCGCTGCGTCATCGCTGACAACCGTGAGAATCGTTTCGCAGAGCGGGGGAAGATCGGCGAGAGATGCGGCGACGGCCGAGCCGGTTTGCGCCGCAAGCCGCTGCGCGACAGCGGCATCGATATCGTAGACCGCGGGGATCGGGTACCCGAGATCGCGGAGGCGGAGCGCGATATTCGCGCCCATTCGCCCCGCTCCGACGATGCCGACGCGTTGCTTCGACACGCCGTTACCGGCGATGTTAGACGGCGCGGGTAACGCGCTTGGCGCGTAGGCAGCCGGTGCAGACGCGAGCGGTGCGATGGGTGCCCCGGACATCGATCTTGACGGCCTGAAGATTGGGCAACCAACGACGCTTGGTTTTATTCATGGCGTGGCTAACGTTGTTGCCGGACATCGGCCCTTTGCCACAGACTTCACAGCGCTTCGCCATTTGAGTCGGTTCCTTACAACGGTGGTGCGACGAAAGTCGCGGGAGGTAGCGGGCCGCAGTACGGCTCGCAAAAGCCTGAGCAGTTTACCACGAGGTGCTGCGAACTTCAAGCGCCGCAATGCTGCGGGCCATCGGCACCATTCCGTCCCCGGATGCGTTCCATCGACGACATCTATCCCATCTCGACTCTCGAAGGGAGTTCTCGTGAAAAAAGCCCCTCTCGTGCTTCTCGCTGCCCTCCTCGGCCTTCCGCTCGCCGGATGCGCCGCCTCGCCTGCGGCGACAGCCGGTGCCGTCGGCGGCCCGCCGGTCTACGTCCACATGAACGGCGGGAACGAGTTTCTCGAACCGACCGTCGCGGTCGCCCCAGGCGAGCCGGTCGTCTTCGTGAACGAGGATACCGAGCCGCATACCGTTCTCGGCTACCATCCCACGACCGGGAAACTCAACCCGCTCATCAACGGTGACCCGGCGGGTACACCCGGGGCCGGGCACCCCGTCGCGACCTATACCGTGAAACTGACGAAACCCGGGATCTACGCCTACTACTGCTCGGTCCATGCGATCCTGGCCAAGACCTACGGCACGGCGGTTCAGCCCGCGCACCGGCCCGGCGTTCATGGTTACCCCGGGGCGATGGCCGGAGAGATCATCGTCACCTCCGATCCCAAGCTGATCGCCCAGAATCCGGCGACCAGTGCGAAGAAGGTCCTGCCGGGATATTTCGGCGGGTAATCCTCGTTTGCGATAGCCCGGTTGAATCTCGGGGACAGGATTCGACCGGGAGAGCCCAAAGGAGCGCGGCCATGGATGTGACCGCGCTCGATGGGCGCGCCTTTGCGAAGTTCATCGCTGCGGGCAGCTACTTCCTCAAGAAATACCGAGGCGTCCTCAACGATCTCAACGTCTTTCCCGTACCCGACGGCGACACCGGAACCAATATGTTCCTCACGGTTCGCTCCGCCGGCATCGCGGCGGCAAAGTGTGCGGATGCCCCGCTCTCGGAGGTCGCTGCGGCGGCGGCCGAGGGTAGCCTGATGGGTGCCCGGGGAAATTCGGGCGTGATCGTCTCGCAGATGCTGCGGGGCTTCGCGCACCACGTCCGGCATCGCCGGGAGATCGATACCTTCGTCTTTGCAACCGCACTACGTGAAAGCGTCGCGGCCGCGCGCCAGGCGTTGCTTCGCCCGGTCGAGGGGACGATTCTCTCGGTCGCCGATGCGGCGGCGGAGGCCGCCTATCGCCTCGCGCTGCACGAACCCGATTTCTACCGGCTGCTCACCGGCGTCGTTCGCGCTGCGAACGAAGCGCTCGATCGTACGCCCGAACAACTCGCCGCCCTCAAAGAGGCAGGCGTCGTCGATGCGGGCGGCGCGGGCTTCGTCTATTTTCTCGAAGGCATTTCGAGCTTTCGCCCCGAGGTGAAGGTCCGGGCGACCGCCTTCCCCCGTCGTCCGGCGAAAAAGAGTGCCTTCGCAAAGACGCAGCAAATCGGCGAAAATAAATTCTGCACCGAGTTCATACTCGAAGATGCGTCCGTCGGCGTCCACGAAGTTCGAACGGCGCTCGAGCGACTCGGCGAATCGCTCCTCGTCATCGGCGAGCGCCCGCGCATAAAGGTGCATATCCATACCGACGTGCCGCAGCAAGTCACGGAGAGCGTCGAACGCTACGGGACGGTCACGCACCTCAAAGTCGACGATATGGAGCGCCAGCATCACGTGCTCGTCATCGATAGCGTCCCGCACGAACGCTCGGTTGTCGTCGTCGCTCCCGGCGAAGGATTCGAAGCGATCGTCCGCGAGTTGGGTGCGGAAGTGACGGTGCCGGCGACGATCAATCCCAGCGTGCGCGATCTGCTGCTGGCGATCAACAAAACGCTCTCCGATGAAGTCGTTCTCTTCGTCAACGATAAGAATGTCGAGATGGCGGCGCGCGAAGCGGTGGAGCGGAGCGAGAAGCACGTCAGCATCGTGCCGACGCCCAATATCGTAACCGGGATCGCGGGGCTCTTTGCCCTGCGAGCGCTCGGCGACGAGAGCGTTCCGGCGGTCGACTGGATTCTTCGCGAGTCGATGCGCGTGCGAGCGGCGCAACTCTTTTTTGCAGGGAAAGATGCCCTGCATGGAAGCCTACGTATCGCGCGCGGAAAGCCGGTCGCCCAACTCGACGGCGAACTCTTCGTTTCCGAGACGGTCAAAGAGACGCTTCTTGCCGTGGTGAAGGCGATGGGCGGAGATCGTGGGGCATTACTGACCCTTTACTATGGTGGTGCCCAGCGCGAGCGCGATGCAAAGGTGCTGGCCGATGCGATGCGCGAAGCCTTCCCCGACCTCGATGTGGAGTATTATTACGGCGGAATGAACAACGCAGAGTACTGGATTGCCCTCGATGACTGAGCCGCGCATCGCCGTCGATGCGATGGGGGGAGACCGCGCGCCCGAAGAGGTCGTTGCCGGCGCTTTGCTCGCCGTCGAAGCCTTTGGGGCGAACGTCGTTCTCGTCGGCGACGAAGCCCGCATCCGCCCATTGCTGCACGGCGCGACCGGCGAACGCGTTACCGTGGTGCATGCGCCCGAGGCCGTGCCGATGGATCAGCATGCGTCGCAGGCGCTGCGCGGCTCGGAGCGGACCTCGCTTGGACGGGCCGTCGAAATGATGAAATCCGGGGAGGTCGACGGCGTCGTCTCGGCCGGGAACAGCGGCGCCTTTCTCGCAATCTCGCTCGTAAAGCTGCGGACGATCGAAGGCATCGCGCGGCCGGCGATCGCGACGGTCTGGCCCGCGCTCAACGGCCCCTCCGTGCTGCTCGATTCCGGAGCCAACGTCGATTGTCGGCCGGAATGGCTCGTGCAATTCGGGATTATGGGGAGCGCGTATGCACGCGCAGCATTGGGTATCGAACGACCGCGGGTTGCCGTTCTCTCCCTCGGTGAAGAGCGGACCAAGGGCAACGCAGCGGTTCTTGAGGCGGCGGCGCTCCTCGACCGAGCGCCGGTCCATTTTATCGGAAATATCGAGGGAAAAGATATGTTCCATAACGTGGCCGACGTCATCGTTGCCGACGGGTTCGTCGGGAACGTCGTCTTAAAAACGTGCGAGGGCATGATCGCCGATCTCGGCTCGATTATGAAACAGGAGCTTTTAGGCGGCGGGCTCGCCGCGAAGCTCGGCGCGGCGCTGCTTTTGCCGCGACTCCGCGGGCTGCGTAAGCGATACGACTACGAAACGTACGGTGGAGCGCCGCTCCTCGGTTTGCGCGGAAACTGCATCGTCTCGCACGGACGTATCAGCAGAAACGGGATCAAACATGCGATTCGCGCGGCGATCGAAGAGGCGCGCGCCGATGTGGTCGGAAAGATCGCTGCGCTCGTCGCCGGCGAAACGGTGCCGAGCGCATAATGCCGATTCATATCGTCACCGACAGCACCGCCGATATCGATCCGGCACGCGCTCTCGAACTTGGAATCAGCGTCGTACCACTCTTCGTCGTCTTCGGTACTGAATCGCTGCGCGACTATATCGATATATCGCGCCGACAATTTTTCGATCGACTCAAGAGCGATCCGGTCTTGCCGACGACGTCGCAACCGAGTTCGGCAATGTTTCGAGAGGTATTTCTGGCCGCTGCCGAGCGCGGCGAAGATATCATTTGCATTTCGATCTCCTCGGCTCTCTCGGGGACTATAAACGCGGCCCGCGCCGCCGGCGAGAACATCGATGGCGTTCGTATAGAACTCTTCGATTCGCTCAACGCAGCGGGTGGGTTGCAGTTTTTCGTCGAGGATGCCGTGCGCATGGCCGCCGAGGGCGCATCGGTCGACGAGATCCTCGCGCATCTCCACGCAATGCGCGAGCGGACTCCGCTCTTCGCAACGCTTCCGGATCTCTCGCACGTGCAACGCACCGGCCGGATCGGGCGGGCGGCGGCGGTGCTCGGGGGCTTGATGAAGATCGTCCCGATCCTGACGCTTGAGGCCGGGGCGGTCGTCTCGCGCGCGCAGGTGCGCACCTTCAAGCGCGCGCAGGAAACGATGGTCGATCTCGCCTGCTCCGACGAGCGCGTTGGGGCGAACGCACGCTTTCGCGTCATCCATACGCAAGCCCCCGATCTTGCAGAGCAGATGCGGGAGCGGATTATCGAACGCTGCGCCGGTCGCGATATTTCGATCGATGTCGTCGAAGCGGGCCCGGTCATCGCCGTGCATGCCGGTGCCGGCGCAATCGGGGTCGTCGTTACCGACGCCTATCCCGGTCGATCTACGGCAGCACCTTCGTCGGTTTAGAAAGGAAGATATCGATGCCAGTTTCGGTCGTCACCGATAGCACCTGCGATATGTCGCGCGAGATGGCTGCGAAATACGGTATCGTGCAGGTGCCGCTTTACGTCATTTGGGGGAACGAACGCTTTCGCGACGGCGTCGATATTACGATGGAAGAGTTCCATCGTCGGTTGATGAGTTCGAAGGAAAATCCGATCACCGAAGAGCCCTCCAGCGATGAGTTCGCCGTCGTCTTTCAGAAAGAGATCGATGCAGGGCGCGACGTGATCTGTCCCACGATCGGGTCGAAGCTCTCGAAAACCTTTGCATCGGCGAGTGAAGCCGCGCGGCGCTTTCCCGGCAAGGTCGAGGTCGTCGATACGGAGACGTTTTCCGGCGGCTTGGCGCTGCACGCGATGCTTGCGGCGGAACTCGCGAAGGCTGGGGTTCCATTGCAGGAGATTGCGGCGCGCCTACGTTCGAAACTTGCAACCCAACGCGGCAACATGGTCCTCCCCGACGTTACCTTTCTCGGCCGGAGCGGTCGCTTGAATAAGGCCGTCGTCTCGCTCGCGCAGATGATGCGCTTGAGCCCGATTCTCCAGCTCAATCACGGCGTGGCGGAGTCGGCGACGCAAACGAACGATTTCGAGAAGTCGCGGCGGCAATTGATTAGCATCGCACTACGCAGCCTCGCCAATACGTCGAAGATTCGTTTTATGGTTGGAGCGGTCGATGCCCCGGAGCTGGCAACCGAATTCGAAAAGGAGATCCGCGAAAAGCTCATCGGCGGCTGCGAGTCGCTCTTCGTTTATGCCTGCGGCCCCGTCGTCTCTACCAACTCGGGTCCGCGAGCCTGCGCCGTCTTTTCGATGCCGATTGACTGATGAAGCGCTCGGCGGCGTTTACGTACATTTGCCGTTCTGCCCCTATATCTGCCCGTACTGCGACTTCGCGAAGTGGCCGCTACGCCGCAGCGATGCCGACCGTTATTTAGCGGCACTGCACCGCGAGATCGCCGAGAGCGAATCGCGCCGGGCCGAGAATATTTTTCTCGGCGGCGGGACGCCGAATGCCTACGACGCGGTGAAAATCGTAGAGCTAGTGGCGCGACTGAACGAGCGCTTCCCGGCGGCGGATTCGCAGCGAGAGACGACCATCGAAGTGAACCCCGACGCCGTTCGCCCGGGCGATATCGACGCGTACGCGCGCGCCGGTATCAACCGCCTATCGATCGGCGTGCAGTCTTTTCGCGAAGAAGAATCGCGAGCGCTCGGTCGCCGTCATTCCAACGCCGATGTCGAGCGTTGCGTGCGCGACGCGCGCGCCGCCGGAATACCCTCGCTCTCGGTCGATCTCATCTTCGCACTTCCCGGCCAAAGCGAAGCCGACTGGATGGAATCGCTCGACGCGGCAATCGCGCTGGGCGTCGATCATTGCTCGACCTACGGCCTTACCATCGAACCGGGAACGCCGTTCGAGCGGCTCTATACCCGTGCTCCCGATCGATTCGCCGACGAGGAGCATGAAGCGCGGCTCTACGAGATCGCGATGGATCGTTTGGGCGCCGCCGGTTTCGAACACTACGAAATCAGTAATTTTGCGCGCCCGGGGCACCGCAGCCGCCATAACGGAAATTATTGGAAGAACGGAAGCTATCTCGGACTCGGCGTCGGGGCCGCCTCCTACTTCGAGGGCGAGCGCAGCACCGCAACCCGGAGCCTTACCGCGTACATGGAGGCCGTCGAACGAGGTGAACCGGTGCCGCGCGAACGGGAGCGGCTCGAGGGCCTCGCTCGTTTGGGCGAGGCGATGATGCTGGCATTGCGGACCGCACAAGGGGTCGATGCGTCAGCCTTTAATCAACGATACGGCATCGATCCGCTCGTAACGTATGCTTCCACCATCGCCGAATTTATCGAGGCCGGGGTGTTGGAACGCAGCGGCGAGCATCTCCGTTTAACGCGGCGTGGCCGATTACTCGCCAATACCGTCTGTGGGGCCTTCGTGACGCTCGAGTGAAAACGACAACTCTCTCCTCGACGCTTCTGCGCGCGATCTTCGCGGTTCTTTTCGCCGTCGCCGGCTTTCTCGTCGGCCAAGAGGCGTATCTGCGCATTCTGACCTTCCATACGGCGGGTTCGGGGGTGCAGATTCTCTTGGATATCGGCGCATCGGTGGTCGGCGCGGTCTTGGGAATTTTTCTCGCGCCGGTAGCGCAGTCGCTCTTTGAAGAGGAGGCGCGTGCGGTCGAACGTTCGGTGGAACGGCTCGCTCCCTCGGAACTCGTCGGCGGTGCTGCGGGGCTCATCGTCGGCTTGGTAATCGCCTATTTAACGAAGAGCATTTTCTTCGAGTTCGTCGGCGTCGCCGGGAAGACGGGAAGCTTGATTGCGATCCTGCTCTACCTCATCGTCGCCATGTTTATCGCCTACCTCGGAGCGCGTATCGGGGCGAAATTACGGATCGTTCCGCTTCCGCCTTCGCTGGTCTCGGGGCTCTCACCGAAAGTGCTCGATACCTCGGTGATCGTCGACGGACGTATCGTTGAAGCGATCAAGAGCGGCTTCCTCGAAGGGCCTTTCGTGCTTCCGCGATTTGTCTTACGCGAGCTCCAACAGATCGCCGATTCGGCAGATGCGCTCAAGCGCGCTCGCGGCCGTCGTGGCCTCGACGTGCTCGGTCGATTGCAAGAGGTCGCCGGTCTTGAGGTGGTCGATCGCGATTATCCCGAGCTCGCCCCGGGGAACGTCGACGCAAAGCTCGTCCGCTACGCGCGCGAATTCGGTGCAAAGATCGTAACGAACGATTACAACTTGCAACGCGTTGCGCGCGTTGAAAACGTCCTGACGCTGAACCTGCATGAATTGACGGCGGCGCTCAAGCCGGTCGTACTCCCGGGCGAAGAGATGCGCGTCCACGTCGTGCGCGAGGGGAAAGAACCGCATCAAGGGGTTGCCTATCTCGACGACGGCACGATGGTCGTGGTCGAACGCGGTCGACGCCATCTCGGCGATCGCCTCGATGTCATCGTTACCAGCGTTCTGCAAACCGTTACCGGCCGGATGATCTTCGCGCGCCCGAAGGGCGAAGAAGGCGAGGAATAGTGCGCTGGGCCGGGTTGGTGGTGGCGGCGGGTGAAGGCCGACGTTTCGGCGGCTTCAAACAATTGGTCGAGATCGCCGGCCGTCCGATGCTCGCCTGGTCCCTCGATGCGCTCGCCGCGGTGAGCGCATTCGAAGTTTTTGTCGTCGTGACGGCGCCGGAGGCGTTCGATGCGGTCGAGCGCGTCGCGCGGCCGATTCTCGGCGAGCGTTTCTTACCGCTGGTCGCAGGTGGAGCGACGCGCCAAAAGAGCGTTTGGAACGGGCTGCAGCACCTTGCAGGGCGTTGCGATGCGGTAGCGATCCATGACGGAGCACGCCCTTGCGTAGCGTCGGAGGATATTCGTGAAGGGATGCGCGAGATTGCGCCGGGACGCGCGGCGCTGCTCGCGGCGCGCGTCGTCGACACGCTCAAAAAAACCGAGGATGGATCGAACGTGATCCAAGCGACGTTGCCGCGCGAGAACGTGTGGGCGGCGCAGACGCCGCAGTTTGCAACCTATGCGGATATGATTGCGGCTCACGAACTCGCCGCGCGCACCGGGATCGAGGCGACCGACGATATCGCGCTTCTCGAAGCGCTCGGCGTTCGCTGTGCGGTCGTTCCGTCGACGGCACAGAATTTGAAAGTGACGCAACCATGCGACCGCGATCTCGCCGCAGCGATTCTTTTCGCGCGCGCGCGCCGCGCGGAGTCTTTGCGATGATACGTTTCGGCCACGGGTTCGACGCTCATCGGCTCGTCGAGGGACGTCGCTTGATCTTAGGCGGGGTCGATGTCCCCTTCGAGAAAGGAGCGCTCGGGCACTCCGATGCCGACGCGCTGGCGCACGCGGTCGCCGATGCTCTCCTCGGATCGCTCGCGCTGGGGGATCTGGGAGCGCATTTCCCCGATAGCGACCGGCGCTGGAAGGATGCCGATTCGCTGGTTTTATTGGCGGCATGTGTCGACTTGGTGCGCGAACGGGGCTATCGGGTCGGCAACATCGATGCGACCATCGTCGTAGAGCGACCGCGGCTCGCAACCTATACCGAGCAGATGCGCTGCAACCTTGCCGCCCGATGCGGCGTCGATGCAAGTGCCGTGAGTGTGAAAGCAAAGAGTAGCGAGGGTATGGGGTATACCGGTGACGGAACGGGGATCGCCGTCTATGCCGTTGCGAGCGTGGAGAAGATCGAGCCGTGAATGCAAACGTAACCGCGCTTGCGCGCCGGATGCAGGAATGGGGCCTCTTGGAGAGCCCGGTTCCCGATGCGGCGTACCGTTGGATCGAGACCTTTCTCGAAGCGCACGGCGAGCGGCTCGCCGATCTCGATCGTGCCCGTCCGCTCGTCCTGGCGTTGCGAGCTGAATCCTGCGTCGTCCCGGCGCTCGAACTCGAGCGTCTCCGCTCTCGCGAGGTACTCTTTTTTCTCGATGCCGTCGCGCAATATGTCGACGCTCAGCCCGAGCTGCGGGGGCTGCCGCTCGCTCACGACCTTCCGGTCATCGGCGAGGAGTTCGGTCTCGGAGCCGAGGATGCCGTCGACAGCGTTCGTATGGCGCTCACCGGACTGCGCGACGACGTGCCGCTCGAACTGCTTTTCCCGCTGCTCGGCCACGATCGCATCATGATTCGCATCGGGGCGATTAACGCGCGGTTATTGCATGGGCGTGGTTTAGAACCGATTTCGTTCGGCCCCGACGGAGCACCGTTCGAGCCGATCCACGGAAAGCGACCGCAGTAGATGCGTTTCTTTCAGACCATCGCAGCGGATTTTCGCGCCCCGCTCGAACGCGATCCGGCGGTGCGCGGGCCGATCGACGTTTTGCTCTCGTATCCCGGTTTTCACGCGCTGCTCGCACATCGTTTCATCCACATTTTGCATCTCTGGAAGATTCCATTGCTCCCGCGATGGCTCGCGCACGTGGTGCGCTTTCTTACCGGGATCGAGATTCATCCGGGAGCGACGATCGGCAACGGCGTCTTCATCGACCACGGCATGGGTGTCGTGATCGGTGAGACGGCGGAGGTCGGCGACGATTGCACGATCTATCAGGGCGTCACGCTCGGAGGCACAAGTCTCTCGCACGGCAAGCGTCACCCGACGCTCGCGCGGAACGTGGTGGTCGGCGTTAACGCGGCGGTGCTCGGTGCAATTACCATCGGTGAGAACACGAAGATCGGCGGCGGCTCGATCGTCGTTCGCGACGTCCCGGCCAATGCGGTGGTCGTCGGGGTGCCGGGGCGGGTCGTTTTCATCGACGGGGAGCCCGTCCGCGACGCCGGCGAACCTCCGCGCGTCGTCATGCCCGATCCCGACGCCGTGCAAATCGCACAACTCCAGACGCGTGTAGCTCAACTTGAAGGGCGCCTACGGGCGCTGGAACGTTCGCAAGGAAACGACGATGCCGCTGCAGCTCTATAACACGCGGACGCGCCGCGTCGAAACGTTTCAACCGACTCGCGAGGGAGAGGTCTCCATCTATGTCTGTGGCCTCACGCCGTCGGCACAGGCGCACCTCGGGCACGCTCGCTCGTTTCTCTTTTTCGATATCCTGCGCCGGTATCTTGCGTTCTCCGGATATCGGGTCACCTACGTGCAGAACGTTACCGATATCGACGACCGGAGCATCGCGGCCGCGCATCGGCTCGGCACATCGTGGCGCGAGATCGTCGCCGGATATTATGCCGACTTCAAAAGCTCCATGCGCCGATTGGGCGTACGCGAACCCGATATAGAGCCGTATGCGACCGACTTCATACCGCAGATTCGCGAAACGATCGAGGCCTTGATCGAGCGCGATTACGCTTACGTTGCAAGCGACGGAATCTATTATCGAGTCGGAAACTTCGCCCGCTACGGCGCGCTCTCCAATCGCAATATCGACGAGCTCGAAGCGGGTGCGCGCATCGAGATCGACGAGGCGAAGGAGGAGCCGCTCGATTTCGCTCTCTGGAAATTCGCAAAACCCGGCGAACCGCATTGGCCGTTCGAGCCGTACGGCGACGGGCGGCCGGGCTGGCATATCGAATGTTCGGCGATGTCGCACGCGCTGCTCGATCCGCAGGGAACGGGCTTCGATATTCACGGCGGCGGGGCCGACCTGATCTTTCCCCATCATGAAAACGAGATCGCGCAGAGCGAACCGTTGATGGAACGGCCGCCGATGGCGAACTTTTGGCTGCATGGCGGCCTGCTGCTCTTCGACAATCGAAAGATGAGTAAATCGCTCGGCAACTTCGAACCGCTTTCCGATGTGCTCGACCGTTACGACCCGCAAGCGATTCGCCTGCTCTTCCTCCGTACCGGCTACGGGAAGGTCATGAACTTTACCGAGGAGGCGATGGCGGGAGCGGTTGCTACGCTCGAGCGCCTCCGCCGCGACTACCGGGCGTTACATGAGGCCGCAGCGGGAAGTGACGGCGCGACGGCGACCCGCGGCGCGCTCACGGCGCGCGTCGTCGCGGCGCTCGACGACGATATGAACACCGCCGCCGCGTTACGAGAGGTTCTCGCCGCCGCAGGTTCGCCCGCCGAAGGCAACGCGCGGGAGCGCTTGAGCGAGCTCGGCACCGTCTTGAGTCTCTTAGGTCTCGAACCCGACGAGCGTTGGCTTGAAGTTCCGGAGGAGCTTCCGTTGCCGACCGATCTCGCGCTCGCACTTCGTTCGGAGATCGCCGAGCCGTGGCTCGAGGGAATCGACGATGCGCGCGCGGCGCTCGACCGCGTTATCGCCGAACGACTCGCCGCGCGTGCGAGCAAAGATTGGGCGCGTAGCGATCGCCTGCGCGATGCGCTTGCGCGTTGCGGAATCGACATTAAAGACGGTAAGGAGGGTTCGGCATGGAGCGTCGTCCGCTAGCGCGAGGGCGGGTGAAAGCTCCGCTCGATTTCGACGACGTCATTTACGGCATCCACGCCGTCTCGGAAGCACTTGAGGCCGGAGAATCGATTCTCGCGCTGCACGTTGCAAGCGATCGCGCTCGCGATCCTGCGCTGCGTGCGCTGCTCTCGGTCGCCGAAGAACGCGGGCTGCGCGCGCGTTTCGAAGGGCGCGAGTTTTTTGCGCGACTCCCGTATAAGGCACATCAAGGCGTCGTCGCGCGCAGTGCACCGTTTCCTTATGCCGATCTCGAAGACGTGCTGACGCCGCGCGACGGCGCGCCGCTGCTGGTCGTCATCCTCGACCATCTGACCGATCCGCATAACGTCGGCGCGATCGTTCGTACCGCGGCGTGCATCGGGGCGAACGGCGTGGTTCTGCCCGACCGTCGGAGCGCCGGCGTCAATGCGACGGTGCGCAAAGCCGCGGCCGGAGCGACGGCGCGCATTCCGATCGCGCAAGTGACCAACATCGCGCAGACGATCGCTTCGATGAAGAAGCGCGGGCTCTGGATCGCGGGGGCGGAGGCCGGCGAGGGAGCGCTGCCCATGTACGACGTCGATCTCCGTCGCGATCTCGCGCTGGTTATCGGGGCGGAAGGGACCGGGCTCGCCCCATTGGTGGCGCGGAACTGCGACTTCCTCGTGAAGATCCCCATGCTCGCCGGGGTCGCGTCCCTCAACGCCTCGGTCGCGGCGGGAGTACTCCTCTACGAAGCCCTCCGCCAGCGTCGATTCCCCGTTGCGGCCGAGCGCGAAGGATAGAAAATCGCCGGGATACGGCAAAAACGCTTGACGGTGGAGGGGAGCCCTTCTATACTCCGACCCGTGCGACGCGCTCGACGGGCCCCGGCCCGCGTCATGCGTCCACGCGTCCCAGACGAGGCAGATACCACCCATGGCAATGACCCAGCCGGCCCCTGCAGGGCTGGACTATCACGAACGCGGCGACGAAGATCTCGTTGCGACTGCAAAGAGCGGCGATAGCCTTGCGATGGAGTTCTTACTCAACAAATACAAGAACTTCGTGCGCATCAAAGCTAAGAGCTACTTCCTCATCGGCGCGGATCGCGAGGATATCATCCAAGAAGGCATGATCGGCTTATATAAGGCCGTCCGCGATTTCAAGGCCGATAA
The DNA here is from genome assembly GCA_021794175.1 of bacterium. Taxonomy (GTDB): domain Bacteria; phylum Vulcanimicrobiota; class Vulcanimicrobiia; order Vulcanimicrobiales; family Vulcanimicrobiaceae; genus JABEUX01. Next base: position 9,085 of record JAJYRI010000031.1, on the reverse strand, counting down.
GCTTTCGAGTTTTCGCGCCTTCGCCGAATTGTGTATTACGCGTCAGATCATCACCGCGATCAAGACCGCGACGCGTCAGAAGCATATTCCGCTCAACCAGTATATATCGCTGAACAAACCGATCTACGATGAAGACAGCGAACGGACGTTGCTCGACGTTATGCCGGCGCAGAAATCCGGCGATCCCGAGGAGCTGGTCGTAACGCAGGAGGTCTCCGACGACATCCGCCAGCGTATTCGCCAGAATCTCTCGGATCTCGAGTCGCAGGTTCTCGAATCCTATCTCGAAGGGAAGAGTTACCAGGAGATGGCGCGCGATCTCGGCCGCCATGTAAAATCGATCGACAACGCGCTCCAGCGCGTCAAACGCAAGATCGAAAAGAACCTCGCGGAGTTCGAATTTAAGTAACGGCTAGCAGGTGGAAGTGTAGGGGCTCGCTTGGGTCGTGAGCTAATCGCTCGCCGCCCCCACGCTTCCACCTTTCGTCGTTTTGCTCTCTCCCGTCGCGCTCAACAATTCGACGACCCGATCGTAGACGCGTTCGCGATCCTCGAGCGGATCGACGACGAGGATCTCGCTTTCGCGACCATCGCTCGGAGCGATGCAGACCGTTACCAGTCCCTTCGCGCAGACGTCCATACAGGATGTCGAAATCGCCCGAATCGGCCCCCACCGGCCGCGCTCTTTGAGCGTGGCCTTGAGCCAGTCGCGCAGGCGGAACTCGCCGTGTCGCGCTGCGATCTCCGGCGTCTCCTCGGGGATACGCTTCGTCGAACAGCGTTCGCAAACGAGCGCGAGGCCGCCCGAGCGCCACTTGGGACGTACGCTTTGCATGAAGGGTCTCCCGGGCGAAAGCAATGGAGCCGACGGTGGGACTCGAACCCACGATTGGCAGTTTACAAAACTGCTGCTGTAGCCGCTGAGCCACGTCGGCGGAGAGCGCGAGCTTCCACGCCTCTTGCACGCACCCTCCGAGGAAGCTCCGGGTGGAGCGTCGCCGAGGAATTTGTCGAGAGTCGTTGCGAGGAGTCTTGGGGTTTGGTATCGTACCGTCCGGAGCCGTCGGCAGACGGTCGCGTGGGTAGGTGGTCGAGTGGTTAAAGGCACCGGACTGTAAATTCGGCGCGCGAAAGCGCTACGCTGGTTCGAATCCAGCCCTGCCCACCACGCGGGCGTTGCATAGTGGTAGTGCTTCTGCCTTCCAAGCAGACAGCGCGGGTTCGATTCCCGCCGCCCGCTCCAACGAGGAATGCCGTTGTAGCTCAGTGGTAGAGCACGTCCTTGGTAAGGACGAGGTCATGGGTTCAATCCCCATCAACGGCTCCAGCCTCGTTCGGCGTGCATGCATCCGAGCGGTGTATTTCGACGTTCTTTACGAACGTATGAACGAGCGCACAAACCCCGAATTCCAACGTACCGAAGCGCAATGGCGGGCTCAACTCGGGCCCGAGCGCTACCATATTCTGCGCGAAGCCGGCACGGAGCGCCCCTTTAGCGGCTCCTTGCTCGCCGTCGACGCCGAGGGAAGCTATCTCTGCGGGGCTTGCGGCGCCGTGCTCTTTGCCGCCGATGCCAAATTCGAATCGCACTGCGGATGGCCGAGTTTCACGCGTCCCGAGGATTTGGAGCGCGTCCGGCTGATCGAAGATCGGAGTCACGGGATGATTCGCACGGAGGTCCGCTGTAAGCGCTGCGATTCCCACCTCGGGCACGTGTTCGACGACGGGCCGGGCCCGGAGGGAACGCGCTATTGCATCAACTCGCTCTCGCTTCGGTTCCAGCCGAAGTAGAAACGCTGCCTTTACGAAATCAAAACAAAGCAAACGGGCGCGCCCGCTTCGCTCCAACGCTTTCCTAAGATTGCTCCGTCGATAGCGGGAAAAAGATTAACCCTTCCGGAGGGAGGGGCGCGCTCGAAACGGAAGCGCGAGCACAGGATGGGAGCCGCCAAAAGTCACACGCTGCCCGTCGATCTCGGTGAGGTTCTCGAACGGATCACCGACGGGTTCTTCGTGCTCGACCGAGATATGCGGATCCGTTTTATGAACGGCGAGGCAAAGCGGCTTCTCGGAGCGGTCGGGCGCGATGTTGTAGGCATGAGGGTTCGCGATCTCTTTCCGACCTTTGCCAACTCGGTTTTCGAAGAGCAGTACCAGAAGGCTCTCGATACCGGCGCTCCGACCGCATTCGTCGAGTACTCGTTAACCTCGTATCTCTGGTTCGACGTTAAGGCCTTTCCTGCACCCGATGGGATATCGGTCTACTTCCGCGATGTCACCGAACGGGTCGAGGCCGAGCGCGTGATGGCCGAGCGAAGCAATCAGCAGGCCGCGCTGATCGAATTCGGTCGCCTCGCGCTCTCGCAGGCATCGCTCGCGCGGGTGAGCGAGGATGCCTTGGAGCTGCTCTGCACCTATCTCGACGCCCCGGCCGCCGAGATGTATCGTTACCGTCTCTCGCTCGACCGCTACGACCGCGTCGGCGAGCTCGGAGAGGCGGTCGCGCCTCCGGTCAGCGACGGAGAGACGCTTGATTTTGCCGGATCGGCGCAGATTCGTCGCGCGGAGGCGATCGTCGTCGACAGGCTAACCGACGACTCTCCGCTGCTCGACGCACGCGCGCGCATGGCGAACGGAATTCAATCGGTGGCCTGCATTCCCATCGGCACCGAGGACGAACCGATCGGAATGATTGTCGTGGGGAGCCCGCAGGCGAATTATTTTGATGAATCGCGACAACGGTTTATCGAAAGCGTCGCGACGACGATCGCGGAGGTCTTTCACAGCTCGCGCGCCACCGCGCAAACGCGCGAAATTCTCGACAGCATCACCGACGCCTTCGTCGCCGTCGATAAAGCACTCCATATCATCTATGTCAACGAACGTTTGGCGCAGTTTTATCGAGCGAAGAAGGATGCCCTAATCGGGCGTCCGATGATGGACTTCGTCGAGCCTTCATCGGAGAGCATGGTCCGTGCCGCTTTCGAAGAGGCGCTCGCAAGCCGCAAGCCGGTAACGTTGGAACTGCGGTCGGGCGTGAATGGGCGATGGTACGATATGCGGATTTACCCCTTTGCCGACGGCCTGGCCGGATACATCCGGGATATCACCAACCGCATAAAGAGCGAGCGAGAGATTCGCGAACTCAACGCGACGCTCGAGCAACGGGTGGCAGAGCGCACGGTGCAACTCGAGGCGGCGAATAAAGAGCTCGAAGCCTTCGCCTATTCGGTTTCGCACGATCTTCGCGCTCCGCTGCGCGCGATCGACGGTTTCAGTCAGGTACTCGAAGAAGACTACGATGCGCTCCTCGACGACACGGGCCGCGGCTATCTCGGACGCGTTCGCTCTGCCGCCAAGCGGATGGCCGAGCTCATCGATGCCCTCCTCCGTTTGGCGAAGATCGCGCGCGCGCCGATTCATTACGAAAAAATCGATCTCAGCGAAATCGTCGCCGCAATCGTTGCCGAGATTCACGTCGCCGAACCCGAGCGTCACGTCGAGATCGAGATCGAGCCCGGCCTCACCGGGTATGGCGACCCCGTGCTCGTGCAGGCGGCGCTCGGTAACCTCGTGGGGAACGCTTGGAAATTCACGCGGAAAACCGAGCATCCGGCGATCGGCTTCGGGCGCGCCCCGTCGGGTGAGTTTTTCGTGCGCGATAACGGCGCCGGCTTCGATATGGCCTATGCCAACAAACTCTTCGGCGCGTTTCAGCGCCTTCACGCCGCCGATGAGTTCGAAGGAACGGGAATCGGCCTCGCCACCGTCGCACGCATCATCCATCGGCACGGGGGCGCCCTGCGGGCGGAGGGAGCGGTCGGGCACGGAGCAACATTTTGGTTCACGCTTCCAACGGAGGTTCCCATATCGTGAGTACGCCCTACATCCTCCTCATCGAAGATAGCGATGACGATATCGAATTGACGAAGCGCGCCTTTGCCAAGAATCACATTCTCAACGAGATCGTCATTCTGCGAGACGGTGAGAAAGCGGTGCAATTTCTCTTCGATAATGCTTTCGAGGGAAAGGGAACACCACAGTTTATCTTGCTCGACTTAAAGCTGCCGAAGGTCTCCGGTCTGGAACTCTTGGAGCGAATACGTAGCCACGAGACGACGCGACTTATTCCGACGGTCATTCTTACCTCGAGTAAACAAGATGAAGACCTGTTGGCGGGCTACCGCCTGGGCGTGAATAGTTACGTGCGAAAACCGGTCGATTTCAACGAGTTCGTCGAAGCCGCGCGGCAGGTCGGGCTCTACTGGCTCGTCCTCAATCAGATCCCGCGTACGAGCCTATGAACGCCGGTCGCCCGCTCCGTGTCCTCTGCATCGACGATTCCCCCGACGACGCCGATCTCAATGTGTTGGCGCTCGGACGGGCGGGCTATCGCGTCGAAACCCAGCGCGCAGATCGCGAGGATGCCGCGCGGGAGGCGCTCGACCGGGCGAGTTGGGATGTCGTCCTTTGCGATTACTCGATGCCGAATTTCAGCGCGCCGGCGATGCTCGCGCTGCTCGCCGAGCGCGATCTCGATATTCCATGCCTGATCGTCTCCGGGGCGATCGGCGAAGAGGCCGCTGCCGAAGCGATCCGCTTGGGGGCGTACGATTATATCTTCAAGAACAATTTGAAACGTCTCGGCCCGGCCGTCGATCGTGCGTTGCGCGATGCCGACTTGCGTCGCGCTCGGCGGATTATCGAACAGCAGCTCCGCGCGAGCGAAACGCGCCTGCGCCTGCTCTTCGAGCAACTACCGGCGCTGGTGGTTACGACCGATACGGACCTGACGATTACTTCGATCGAGGGCGCGCGGCTCGGCGCACTGGGCATGGAGAGCGAGGCGCTGCTCAACACGCGCATCGCGACCTCGGCGTTGATCGCCGACGAGTCGCGCTTTCCCGTACGGCGCGCGCATCTCAAAGCGTTGCAAGGCGTCGCCGGCGAGTACGAGATGATTTGGGGCGGAAAAACGTTGCAGGGGCACGTCGAGCCGCTCCGGACCGAGAGCGGAAGGATCGTCGGGACGATCTCGGTCGCTTTTGATATTACCGAACGGAAAGTCGCCGAACAGCGGCTGACGTATTTCTCACAGTTCGATCTTTTAACCGACCTTCCGAATCGGACGGTTCTCGAAGATCGGTTGGCGCAAGCGCTCGCGATTGCCGTGCGACACGGCGACGAAATTGCGGTCTTCGCCATCGATCTGGATCGCTTCAAGGAGGTCAATGAGAGCTACGGGCGGACGAGCGGAGACGAACTTCTCCGCGGCGTCGGGCGTCGCTTGCGTCGCCTCTTCGACGATACCGCAACCGTCTCGCGATTCGGGGAGGATCTGTTCGTCATTCTTGCGATCGATCTCAATTCACGGGAGATCGTGGAAGTGCAGGCGCGACGGATTCGCGACGCATTCGAATCGCCGTTCGAGATACGCGAATCCGATATTTATGTGACCGCGAGTATCGGCATCGCGATGGCCGGTGAGGACGGCAACGACGCGCACGGCCTGATCGAGTCGGCGGAGGCGGCGCTGCTCTCGGCCAAGCAAAGCGGACGGAATACCTGGCGATTCTTTACCCCGAGCATGCTGCTCTCGTCGGTCGAACGGATCACGCTCAAGCGCGATCTCCGCGTCGCCGCGGTAAACGACCAGCTCGCACTGCACTATCAGCCGATCCTCCGTGCATCGGACGGAGCGCTGACAGGGCTCGAGGTGCTGGTGCGGTGGCAGCATCCGAGTTACGGGATGCTGATGCCCGACAACTTCGTTCCGCTCGCCGAGGAGTCGGGAGCGATCGAAGATGTCGGCGAATGGGTTCTTGCATCGGCCTGCGAGCAATACGTCCGATGGCGCAAAGAGGGGATCAAATTAGGACGGATCGCGGTGAACCTCTCGGCGCGACAATTCGAGGGACGCGATCTCCGCGAGCGCGTCGCCGCCATTATCGAGCGCACCGGAATTCCGCCCGAGCGATTGGAGCTCGAGCTCACCGAGAGCGCGATCATGCGCGACGTCACCGGTGCGATTGCAACGCTACAAGATCTCAAAAGGCTCGGCGTGCGCATCGCCGTCGACGATTTCGGGGCGGGATACACGAGCCTTTCGTTCCTGCGTCGCTTCCCGGTCGACTCGCTGAAAATCGATCAATCCTTCGTTCACGATCTTCACGAAGGCTCGCACGACGAGGCGATCGTGAAAGCGATCGTTACTTTAGCCACGAATCTCGGTTTAACGTCGGTTGCCGAGGGTGTCGAGGATGAGAGCGTCTTCATGCAGTTACGAGCACTCGGCGTGAGCGAGGTGCAAGGCTTCCACCTCTCGCGTCCGATGACGCTCGAAGCGACCTCGGCGTTTCTCAACGACCGCGTCGCTATGGCAATCGACTAGGAGCCTCGCCCATTCGCGCCAGCGCGCGGATATCGACGGAATCGGCGAGCGCGCGGGCGAGCCGCTCGAGCCCTTCGCGGTCGGCTTCGACGAACCGCCCTCTGCGTGGACTGTCGCAGTCGATTACGCCGATGATGCCTTCCGCATCGCGCAACGGCACGACGCATTCCGCGGCCGAGGCGCTGTCGCAGACGATGTGGTCGGCGAACGCCGAGACATCCTCGACGAGGATCGGTGCATCGGCAGCAAAAGATTTTCCACAGACGCCGCGACCGATGGCGATGCGCGTACACGAAGGCTTGCCGATGAAGGGACCGAGCACGAGATCCTCGCCTTTTGCAAGGTAGAGCCCGGCGAAGTTGAGCTCAGGGATCTCTGCGGCGAGAAAGGCCGCAAAATTTGCGGCGTTGGCGAGGGGATCGGGTTCGCCCTCAAGCAGGGCGCGGAGTTGACGCTCCAATTGTTCGTAATCGACCGGCATGGATGGCCTCTTCGCGTTCCCGGCGTGCGAACTCCCTCCGGCGGATCGTAAAATGCCGAACGGAGGAATGCACGCTCCCGGCGAAGGGGCAGCGCGACGATGGAACTCGATATGGGGGTAGGCGAGCAGGTCGGCAAGAGTTCTGCATTGGTGCGGCGTGCCGCGGCATTGCTCGCCTCCGATCATTCGTTCGACGAATTGTTCGCGCGCTTGACCGAGATGCTCGCCGAACTCGTCGACGCATCGACGGTCTTTGTCGCCCTGCCCTCGGGGAGCGCCGGTTATGCCGTCGAGTATCTTTTCGATCATGGAAAGGTGCTGCGCGGGAACGTCCCGCTGCGCGCGGGCTCCGTTGCGTTGCGCGCGATTCGCGAGGAGCGACTGATCTGGGGAAATGCTCCGGATCAGTGGGCGCCCGACGGGCGCATCGCGATCGATAGCGAGCACCCCGAGCGCAATGACAGTATCTCGGCGATCTTTGCGCCGATGCGCTATGCCGGTGCGATCGTCGGCTGCCTCTCGGTACAGAGCCCGAAGCCCGATGCCTACACCGAGGCCGAGGCGGAGCTCGTCGCCGCAATCGCCCACTTTCTCGGCGTAGCGTTGGAGAACCGACGTCTCTTCGACCAGAGCCAGCGCATCGCGCAGATCGATCCGCTGACCGGCCTGCCGAATCATTCGAAACTCGTCCGCGACCTCGAAGTTCTCGTCGGCCGGGCGACTTCGACGCGCCCCGTCGCGGCGGCGATCTTTAACGTCGTCAATTTTTCGCAGTTCAACGATACCTACGGCTACGCGCTCGGCGACGAGATGTTGCACCGCATCGCTGCAGCGATCTCGGCTTTTGCCGCACCCAACGTCATCGTCGGACGTTACGGCGGCGATGCGTTTTTGATGATCGTCCACGGTGAGTCGAGCGAACGGGCGATTGCGACGATCGAGGAGCTCGCACGTGCGTTTTCCGAGCTGACCTTCGAGAGTGCCGAAGGACGGATCCCGATCTCGCTGGCCTGCGGCTACGCCCTCGCCCCGATGGATGCGTTGACGCGCGTCGATCTCATTGCCCTCTGCACGCACCGCCGCCGCCTCAGCCGCAAACGTGGTGGGGCCCCGGTCGGCGACGACGAGATCGATGCGCTGGCGCTCAACGGCCACTTCGCCGAGGTGCAGACCCTCGTGGATGCGCTGATGGATCGCGACCCATTTACGCGCGTCCATCTGGTTCACGTCAACGCGATGGCCAAGCACTGGTCGGAGGCGAATCTCGATCTCCGGCCCTCGGAGTTCTCGACCTTTATGCAGGCGAGTCTGCTGCACGACCTCGGGAAGTTGCTCGTCTCCGACCGGATTCTCGTCAAGCCGGGGCGACTCACCGCAGCAGAGTATCGTTCGATGCAAGAGCACGCGCGCTTCGGGCACAACATCCTCTCGGATTTTCACCGTTTCGACGACGTCGCGCGAGTCGTCGCCCAGCATCACGAGCGCTGGGACGGGAAGGGCTACCCCAACGGGCTCGCCGGTGAGGGGATCGACCGGCTCGCCCGGGCGGTCGCGATTCTCGATGCCTTCTCGGCGATGGTCGACGATCGCCCATACCACCGGGGGATCTCCGAGGCCGAGGCGATCCTGGAGATCCGGCGCTGCGCCGGAACCCAGTTCGACCCCGAGCTCGTCGAGCGGTTCGTAGCCTGGCGCGCGGAAGGCGGCGGGCCGAAGGCGGTATAAAAGGCCCCGGTATGCGCCCGTAGCTCAACATTGGATAGAGCAAGGCACTCCTAAGGCCGAGGTTGTGAGTTCGAGTCTCACCGGGCGCAAAAGGTCTCCCCTTCCCCCTTGCATCGCGCTAACGTGCGTGCTATCGTAAGAAGCCGAACGGAGCGCGCCTCCGTTTCTTTCATGTATTAAGGACGATCGATGGCTAAGAAAGAGAACCGCGTGATGGTTGTGATGGCGTGCACGGAGTGCAAACGTCGGAATTACAACACGCAGAAGAACAAGCAAAAGACGACCGAGCGTCTCGAATTGAAGAAGTATTGCCGCTTCTGCCGCTCGCACCGTTCCCATCGCGAGACGAAGTAATCCACCTAAAGGGCGGTAGCTCAATTGGTAGAGTAGCGGTCTCCAAAATCGCCGGTTGCAGGTTCGAGTCCTGTCCGCCCTGCCATTCCCAATCGAAAGACGAGACGTGGTGAACGAGAAGAAAAACGTACCGA
>JAJYRI010000030.1 GCA_021794175.1 bacterium | reverse complement strand
CGGTCGCGGCGGCGCCGGATTCCCGACTGGTAAAAAGTGGAGCTTTCTCCCCGCCGGCGACAAACCGCGCTATCTCGTCTGCAACTGCGACGAGGCCGAGCCCGGAACGTTCAAAGACCACATGCTCCTCGAGCGCGCACCGCATTTGGTGCTCGAAGGAATCTTGCTCGGCGCGTACGGCATCGGCTCCCATCATGCGTTTATTTATATCCGCGGTGAGTTCAAGCGCGGGTATGAAATCTTCTCGCGCGCGCTCGAAGCGGCGCGCGCTGCCGGATTCGTGGGGAAAAATCTCTTCGGCACCGGCTACGACTTAGAGGTGACGATTCACCGCGGTGCCGGCGCGTATATCTGCGGTGAAGAGACGGCATTGTTGAATTCGCTCGAAGGCAAACGCGGCGAACCGCGTCTGAAGCCGCCTTTCCCGGCGATCGCCGGGCTTTACGGCATGCCGACGGTCGTCAATAACGTCGAGACGCTCGCCTATCTCGTCCCGATTCTGCGGAACGGCCCCGAGTGGTTCGCCGCAGTCGGCACCGAACGCAGCAAGGGCTATAAGATCATCTCGATCTCCGGGCACGTGCGCAAGCCAGGCAATTACGAAGTTCCGCTCGGCACGACGGTGCGCGAACTCATCGAGATCGCCGGTGGTCTGCGCGAGGGCCGCACCCTGCGCGCCGTACAGCCCGGCGGCGGCTCCTCGGCCTGTATCTTCGAAGAGCATCTCGACCTGCCGTACGATTACGAGAGCATGACGAAGGCCGGTTCGATGCTCGGGTCGGGGGCGTTCGTCGTCTTCGACGATACGACCGACTTCGTCAAGTGCGCGTTCAACCTCGTGCGCTTTTTCGCGCACGAATCGTGTGGCCAGTGCACGCCCTGCCGCGAAGGCGGGCATTGGCTCGAAACGGTGTTGCATCGCTTCGTTGAAGGGCGCGGCTTGGAGAGCGATCTCGCGATGATGCGCCGCGTCTCGTCGACGATCACGGGATTGAACCTCTGTGCTCTCGGCGATTCTATCGAACCGTTCCTCAAATCCGTACTCCAGCGCTTCCCCGAACAGTTCGAAGCGCGCGTTCTCCGAGAGGTCGCTTCTGCATGAGTTCAGCCCCGGCGACGAGCGATCTCGTCAGTCTTACGATCGACGGCGTTCCCTTGCAAGTACGCAAGGGGACGCTCCTTGTCGAAGCGGCAAAGATGGTGAAGCAAGAGATTCCCGTCTATTGCTATCACACGAAACTCGGGCCGGCGGGGCTCTGCCGCGTCTGCCTGGTCGAAGTCGAAGGTATGCCGAAACTGCAGATCGGTTGTAATACGCCGGTCGGCGAGGGAATGATCGTGCGCACGCGCGGCGAGAGCGTCGAAAAAGGGCGCGCGATGGTGTTGGAACTGTTGCTCGTCAATCATCCGCTCGACTGCCCGATCTGCGATAAGGGCGGCGAATGCGACCTACAAGATTACGCGATGGCGTACGGCCGCGGCAGCAGCGATCTCGCCGATCCGAAGACGAGCAAACCCAAAGCGGTCGATCTCGGGCCGACGATCGTGCTCGACGAAGAACGTTGCGTCGTCTGCCAGCGCTGCGTGCGATTCGACGATCTCATCGCCGGCGAGCGCCAACTCGTCCTCAAAGATCGCGGGCATCGCGATATGATCGCGACGGCGACCGGCGAGCCCTATCGGCACAATTTTACCGGGAACGTCACCGAGCTGTGCCCGGTCGGCGCATTAACCTCGAAGACCTATCGCTTCAAATCGCGGCCGTGGGATCTTCGGCGCACCGAGACGAGCTGTACGCAATGTTCGGTCGGATGTCGCATGAACGTCGACGTGCGGCACGGCAACGTGCTACGGACGATGTCGGTTGAGGGCGACGATGCCGTCTCCGATTGGTGGCTCTGCGATCGCGGGCGGTACAACGTCGGGTATATCGATTCCGCCGAGCGCATCAAACAACCGCTGCTGCGTCGCGATGGAGCGTTCGTGCAGATCGGATGGGACGATGCGTTCGCTCTTTGGGCGAAGGCGATCCGTTCGGCGCTCGACGCCGGCGCCCCCGAGCGCCTCGGTGCGATCGGCGGCGGGCGGCTCACGAACGAGGAAGCCTATCTCCTCGCGCGCACGATGCGCTCGCTGGGAGTTAAAAATCTCGATTGGCGCGCGGGCCGGCAGCGACAAGCAACGCCGGGAAGTTCGGGCGGTACTTTGCTCGATCTCGAACGCGCTGGCGCGATCGTTACGATCGGTGAGTCGTCCGCTCAACTTGCGCCGGTCATGGATCTACGGGTGCGTAAAGCCGTGCGTCACGGCGCCCGCCTCATTCGCGTCGCGTCGCACGAAGCGCCGCCGCCGATGCCGTGTCACGATGTCGCCGACGTCGCAGCTGCGGCAGCAGCGATTCCGGCGAACGTCACGCGCGTCGCATTGTTATGGGACGGCGTCGATATCGCGCTCGCGCGCGCGGCTTTCGCGGCACTCGAGCGCGAAGGGCGAACGTTGCTCACCTATATATCGAGCGAGCAGGGGAACGCGCGCGGAGCCGAAGCGATGGGGATGCTCCCGTTCGCCGGCCCCGGCTATCACGTTGCCGATGCCGGGCTCGATTTCGACGCGCTCTGCGATGCGGCACGCTCCGGCAAGATCGAAGCGCTGGCGATTTTCGGTGCGAACCCCGTTCGTAACGCCGTCGACGGCGCGCGCATACGCGGGGCGTTGCAGGCGATTCCGTTTCTCGTCGTCACCGAGCTCTTCATGACCGAGACGGCGCAACTCGCCTCCTTGGTGCTCCCCGCAGCCGGGGCTTTTGAGAAGAGCGGCAGCATCGTTAACCTCGCAGGCGACGTGCTACCGACCGCGGCGGCGCTCGCGCCTCCCGACGGCGTGCTCGGCGATTTCGAGATCGTCGCCGGTCTCGCGCGGGCGTTGGAGATCGAGCTTCCCGATACCGAGGAGATCGAGCGCGCGACGATTGCCGCAGCCGCCGCGCTGCCGGTCGGCATTGCGTTCGGCGACGATCGCTTCGTCGGCGCTGCCAAGAGAGAGCGCTCCGGTGAGGGGCTGCAACTGCACGTTCTCCATCATGCCTTCGACGGAGGCGGAACGTTGGCGAACGACGAGCGTCTCGCTGCGCTGCGTCCGGTGCCGACCGCAGCGTTCGCTCTCTCCGATGCCGATCGGCTGGGCATACGCACCGGCGATATCGTCGATCTCGTCGGGCCCAACGGGAGCATCGGCGATCTCTGCGCCGAGCTCCGCGATAGCCTCGCAGTCGGTAACGTCGCGCTCGTCGGCGCGCGTTTCGGCTCGACCGCGAACGGAGTCGCGGCGGCGGCAAAGGTTCGCGTCGAAAATATCCGTCATGCCGATCTGCCGGTGGAGGCGTAAGCGATGTTGATCGTCTTGGTAAAATCGGCGGTACTGCTGCTCGTGGTAATCACCACGTTCGCCTATGCGATGCTCTTCGAGCGCAAAATTCTCGGCTGGATGCAGTTGCGTCCGGGGCCGAACCGCGTGGGACCGTGGGGAATGCTGCAGCCCGCAGCCGACGCAGCGAAACTCATCCTCAAGGAAGATCTCACGCCGAAGACCGCCGACCCGCTGATCTATCGCCTCGCGCCGTTCATCTCGCTCTTAACGGCGTTTGCCGTCTACGCCGTCATTCCGTTCGGTGCGAACGGTGACGGTTCGCCCTGGGCGATCGGCGACGTCAATGCCGGAATTCTCTTCTTGATGGCGATCTCGTCGATCGGCGTCTACGGCATCTCGTTGGGCGGATGGGCCTCGGGCTCGAAGTTCCCCTTGCTCGGCGCGGTACGCGGCACCGCACAGATGATCTCCTACGAGCTCTCGATGTCGCTCTCGTTCGTCGGCGTTCTCATGCTTGCGGGCACCACCTCGCTGACCGGCATCGTCGACGCACAGCAGCGGCTCTGGTTTCTGATCCCGCAAGCCCTGGGCTTCATCATCTACGTCATTACGGCGGTCGCCGAGACCAATCGCACGCCGTTCGATCTGGTCGAAGCCGAGACCGAATTGGTCGGCGGCTTCCACACCGAGTACTCCGGGCTGCGCTTCGGATCGTTCTTTATCGCCGAGTACGTCAATATGCTCACGGTCTCGTGCATTGCGACGCTGCTTTTTCTGGGCGGCTGGAATGCGCCGTTCGGTCTCACGTTCTTGCCGGGGCTCGCCTGGTTCGTCGTGAAGGTCGGCGCGTTTATGTTTTTCTACATGTGGCTACGAGCGACGTTGCCGCGCTTTCGTTACGACCGACTGATGACGTTTGGTTGGAAAGTGCTGCTGCCGCTTGCCACGCTCAACCTCGTCGCTACCGCGGCGTGGGTCGCGCTGCACTGAGACGGGAACGAACGAATGAGAAAGCAGCTCTTTAACGTCGGCGCGATCCTCCAAGGGTTGGGGATCACGTTCAAATACATGTTCGTCAAGCGACCGACGGTCGAGTATCCAAGCGTCAAAAAACAACACGCGCCGCGTTTTCACGGCCTGCACGAGCTGCGCCGCTATGCCGACGGAAAAGAGCGTTGCATCGGCTGCGAACTCTGTTCGAGTGCTTGCCCGGCCAACGCGATTACCGTGATCGGTGCAGAGAATACACCCGACGCGCGCGTCTCCCCGGGTGAACGGCACGCGGCAAGTTACGAGATCGACGAGCTCCGTTGCATTTTTTGCGGGCTCTGCGAGGAGGCTTGCCCGACCGATGCGATCGTCCTGACGCCGCGCTTCGAGATGGCCGATTATCGTCGCGGCGCTTTCGTCTATTCGAAAGACCGTCTCTTGGTGCCGAGCGATGCCGGCGTGGGCACGCCGCCCGATGAACGCCCCAACGGTATTCCCGCCGATCTCGGCCGGGTCGCCGAAGTGAAGTCGACGATGAGCGTCGACCGTGGTTATTCCGCGACCCATCGCGGTGAAGTGCTTAAAACCGAACGAAAGGGGTTGGCCGGGTGATTCCCTTTTGGATCATCGCTGCAGTTCTGGTGATCAGCGCGCTCTGGACGGTGACCGCTCGGAAACCGATCTATAGCGTCGTTTCGTTGTTGCTGAACTTTGCGGCCCTCGCGACGACGTACCTGATACTCCATGCCGAGTTTCTTGCGGTCATGCAGATCATCGTCTATTCCGGAGCGATCCTGATGCTCTTCGTCTTCGTGATCGCCCTTCTCAATAGCGGCATCGCACCGATTTTGCTGGGACGCGATCGCGTTCCGGTAGCGCCGGCCGCTGCGGCCGCCCTTGCAGCGGTCGCCTGCGTCGCGACCGCCATCGCGGCGGTGCACGCACCGGCCATCGTGCCGCTCGCCACGCATTCGCCGCTGGGAGCGGTGGGACGTGCAAATGTCTTCGGCAGCATCGGCGACTTCGGTCAGGCACTCTTCCTATCGCGCCTTCTCCCGTTTGAAATCACCGCGCTCATTTTAATGGTGGCGGTCGTCGGCGTCGTTTTGCTCGCCGGCGATCTCACGCCGTACGTTCCTACACGTCGTCGCGCCGAGCAGGCGCGCCGCGCACTACGCGAAGCGATCCTTCGGGAGGGTAAATAATGGCGACGTCCTTCGCCGGCGTGCCGATCTTCGATTACGAAGCGCTGGCTTCAGTACTCTTTTTTATCGGCCTTGCGGGAGCGGTCGCTCGTCGGAACCCCCTGGTGATGCTGATGAGTATCGAGTTGATGTTCAACGCGGCGAACTTGGCCTTTATCGTCTTTGCTCGCGCATGGCTCAATAACGCCGGACAGATCTTCGCTTTCCTGGTAATCACCGTTGCGGCGGCCGAGGCTGCAATCGCACTTGCGATCGTCGTCGTCGTCTTCCGTTCGGCACCGCAGGTCGATGTTGACGATGCTCGGGTGCTCCATGGCTAACCCCGAACACGTCATGGGCGTCGTCGGCAATTACCCGCTGCTCGTCGCGTTGTGGCTGCTTCCGCTGGTCGGCGCGCTGCTCTGCTGGGCGTTCGGCCCGCAGCTAAAACGCGCCGCAGGCTGGTTGGCGACGGCGATCGCTTTCGTTGCGTTCGCTCTTACGGTGGCTTCGTGGGGAGCCGGCACGCAGAGTCTCAACGGTGCGCTCGGCGCAGATCAACCGCTCGTGCGGTGGATGCCCGGCTTCCATCTCGGACTTTTGCTCGATCCGCTCTCGCTGTTGTGGGCCTGCATTATCACCGGCGTCGGTGCGCTGATCCATCTCTACTCCATCGGCTACATGGAGGGAGACACCGCGTTCGCCCGTTTCTTTGCGTACATGAATTTCTTCTTGTTCGCGATGTTGACGCTGGTGCTCTCCGACAACTTCGTCGGATTGTTGATCGGTTGGGGGCTCGTCGGCCTCGCTTCGTATTTCCTGATCGGCTTCTGGTTCTATAAACCCTCGGCGGTCGCCGCGGCGCGCAAGGCCTTCGTCATCAACGTCGCCGGCGACGTCGGCATTATGTTCGCGATCTTTCTGATCGTGCAGAAGACGGGCTCGATCGGTTTCGGCAATGCGTTTGCCGCAGCCGATACCTATGGGCCGACGCTGCTGCTGGCGATCTGCATCTCGCTCTTTATCGGCGCGGCGGCGAAATCCGCGCAGGTGCCGCTACATACCTGGCTTCCCGATGCGATGGAAGGCCCGACGCCGGTTTCGGCGCTCATCCACGCCGCAACGATGGTAACCGCAGGCGTCTATCTTATCGCGCGTTGCGCGCCGCTCTGGTCGCATGACGCGAACGCGCAACTGCTCGTCGGTACGATCGGCGGAATGACGGCGCTGGTGGGAGCGGTTCTGGGAATGGTGCAATGGGATATCAAACGCATTCTCGCCTACTCCACGATGTCGCAGATCGGGTACATGATTATGGGCGTCGGAGTCGGGGCGTACGAAGCCGGCGTCGCACATTTCTTCACCCACGCATTTTTTAAAGCGCAACTCTTTCTCGGCTCCGGCTTAATCATTCACGCGCTCTCCAACGAACAGGATGTCCGCCGGATGGGCGGCTTGCGCAAGCGCCTGCCGTTCGCGTTTATCGCGATGCTCGTCGGCGTCCTCGCCATCTGCGGCATTCCGGGTTTCAGCGGCTCGTTCAGTAAGGATGCCGTCATTCAAGGCGCGTTAAACCACGGACACCCGTGGCTCTACGCTGTCGGGATCGTGACGGCGGGCATGACCGCGTACTACATGTTCCGCATGCTGTTCGTGACGTTCTTCGGTCGATATCGCGGCGAGATCGACCCCTCGGAGCTCGGCATCCGGCACCCGGAGTTCGCCGGTACTGCGGCGCACGCCGACGCAGCCGCACACGACGCGCACCACGCACCCGCGTGGCTGATGAACCTTCCTGTCGCCGTGCTCATCGTGCCGTCGATTTTTGCCGGGTGGTTGCTCTACGGCGGGGCGAACTCCCCGTGGCACCGTTTCTTCGATCCGCAGTTCGGCATCGCTGCGGCCGCGCACGTTTCGATCTCGGAACTGACGACGACCTTGGTGACGCTCGCCTTCGTTGCGGTGGGAATTCTCGTTGCCTATCTGCGGTACGGAACGGCTTCGGCACGTGAGAACGCCGTCGATCGGCTGCGTCGCGAGACGGTCGGCATGTGGCCGATTCTGTCGAATGCGTTCTATTTTGATGTTGCGCTCGATGCGCTCTTCGTGAAGACGAGCGAGGCGCTGGGACGGCTCGTCAGTCGCGTGCTCGACCCCCACGTCGTCGATGGTACGGTGCGCGAGGCCGCAATCGTCACCCAATGGAGCGGGGCGCTCGTGCGCTCGTTGCAGACCGGTTTCGTGCGCGCCTACGCCGTCTTTCTCGCCGTCGGCATCGCCTGCTTTGCCGCATTCTACGCCTTCCACGGAGTTCACTGATGCTGCTCGCACTCGTCCTCCTCCCGATTCTCGCCGGCTCGGCGATGCTGCTGCTCCGCGGCGAGGATCGACGGCTCTATCGCGGCGTCGGGGTTATCGTTGCCGTAGCGACCCTCGTCTTAGCAATCGCCGCTCGCTCGGAAGATTGGAGCGTGCCTTGGTTACGGGCACCATTCGTCGCTAATTTCCATCTCGGTATCGGTGCGTTGGCATTCTGGCTCGTCGTGTTGCTCGCGCTTTGCACGGCATGCGCGGTGCTCGCCGTCGATAGCGCCCGTCCGCGCGCCTTGGTCGGCCAGCTGTTGCTCTTAGAAGGAACGATGCTCGGCCTCTTCATTTCGCGCGACTTGCTGCTCTTCGCGCTTTTCTACGATCTCATGCTCGTACCGGTCTTTTTCGTCCTCCTCGAACGCGGCGAGCATCCGCGCGATGCGTGGCGCTACATCATCTATAACTTTGCCGGTGGGTTGTTGCTGCTCTTCGCAACGGCGGCGTTCGGCATGCTGCACGGAACGACCGACGTGATCGGCGCCGCCGGTAACGCGATCTCCGGTTCCTGGGTGCCGTGGATTTTCTGGGGCTTTGCGATCGCGTTCCTCGTGAAGACGCCGGCATTCCCGCTTCATACATGGATGCCCAATACCTATGCGAGCCTCCCGCCGCCGGTCGCTGCGGTCGTCGGTGCGGTTCAATCGAAGGCCGGCCTCTACGGGTTTTTCGTTATCGGCTTGACGCTGATGCCGCAAGAGATCGCGCGCTATTCAACCGCACTGATCGTTTTAGGTTCGATATCGCTGCTCTACGGCGCAGTCGCCGCGCTGGTTCAGAGCGATGCGAAGCGGGTGGTGGCATACTCGTCGCTCTCGCATCTCGGCCTGATCGTCATCGCCATAGCAACGCAGCAGCCGCTCGCGCTCGCCGGCGCGGCGCTCTACATCGTCGCTCACGGTCTCTTTACCGCCGCGCTCTTTATCGGGCTGGGATACGTTGAGGAGCGCGAGGAGACGCGCTCGCTCGCGCGTCTGCGTGGGATCGGTGCCGCCAATCCGCGACTCGCCGGGGCCTTGACGGTCGCAGGTCTTGCAATGTTGGGGCTCCCGGGCCTGGCAGGCTTCGTCGGTGAGTTGGTTATTATCGCCGGTATCGTCCAGAGCGGAAATATCGCGGTCGCCGTTATCGCCGTCGTCTCCGTCGTTCTCGCCTCGGCGTACGTGTTGCGGCTCTTCCAGGGAATCGTGAACGGCCCCGCGGTGCACGATCTTCCGGTACGCCGCGATCTTACGTGGCGCGAGGGTATCGCAATAGCCCCGTTGCTTCTCGCACTGCTCTATCTCGGTGTGAATCCGCACGCCGTACTTGCAAGCGGATCGGTCTCGATACCGCGAGCGCCGCTTTCATCTTCCGCAGGAGTGACGACGCCATGACGTTGCCGTTTACCCACGTCGATTGGGCGGCCGTGACGCCGCTTGAAGTGCTTGCTGCAACCGGATTGCTCGTGCTGCTCTTCGATCTCGTTTGGCGCCCGTTCGCGCCGCGAGCGCTCTCACTGAGCATCGCAATTCTCGGTACGATTCTTACCGCTGCACTCATCGCGCAGCAATACGGGACGAATGTCTCGGCCTTCGACGGCGGCTACATCGTCGGAAACTTCAGCGTGCTTTTCGGCGGGGTGATCTTACTCGGAACCCTCGGCGCGCTCGCGCTGATGGGACGTGGGGGAAGCGACCGCGAGAGCGCCGGAACGATCGCGTTACTGTTGTGGAGCGCCTGCGGTGCGTTGTTGCTTGCGGCCGCGGCGACGACGATGACGATTTTCTTAGGTATAGAGCTGCTCTCGCTCTCGCTGTATTGTCTCTGCGGCCTTGCCAACCGCAAGAGCGCGCGCGAAGCGGCGCTCAAATATCTGTTGCTCTCCTCGACCGCTTCGGCGGTGCTCCTCTTCGGTATGGCGCTGCTTTTTGGAGCGAGCGGCAGCGTTTCGCTTGCCGCCCTTGCCGCGCCGACGATGGCGTCGAATCCGCTCTTCTGGATGGGCAGCGGCTTCTTTCTCGTCGGCATTGCATTTAAGCTGAGTCTCGTTCCCTTCCATGCATGGGCCCCCGATGTCTACGAGGGAGCGCCGCTCCCGATCACGGCGTTCATGACCGTCGTCACCAAAGCGGCGACGATTGCGATCTTTGCACGCTTCGCTTATGCGGCGCTGCCGGCGGGAGCATCGCAGATGCTCTTACTGCCGATCTGGGTGGTCGCCGGCATCTCGATGATCGTTGGGAATGTCGGTATGCTCGCCCAGCACGATCTCAAGCGCCTTCTCGGCTACTCCGGTATCGCGCAGGTCGGCTACATTCTCGCCGCGTTAGCGGGGACGACGCGGGTCGGGTTGCGCTATGCGTTTTTCTATCTCGCCGTCTACGCAGTGATGAATCTCGGTGCCTTCGCGGTCGCCGCCGTATTGAGTTCGGGCGATGATGAAGAAGGAACGCGCCTCGAAACCTATCGCGGGCTCGGTGCGCGTCGGCCGCTGCTCGCCGCCGCGATGACGTTCTTCTTGCTGGCGCTTGCCGGCTTGCCGCCGACCGCGGGTTTCTTAGGGAAGATCCTGATTCTCGCCGCGACCGTCGGCAGCGGGTATCTCTGGCTCGCGGCGCTCCTGCTCGTGGGCACGGCGATCTCCCTCTACGCTTACGCGAAGATCGTGCTCGCCATGTATCGCCCCGACCACCGGGTGCATGGCGCCGAGACGCTCCGAGGAGCCCCGATGCCCTGGGTGAGCCTCGCCCTCTGCCTCGTCGCCACGGTAGCGCTGACGTTCTACCCGCTGCTGCCTTCCGGCTTACTTCCGCTCGTCAAATAAATTCGTTAGGGAGCCTCGCACCCAGCTCCGACTTTTGCTACAATGTTCCGGCGATGAGATCGCCCAGGCTCGTGCTGGGCCTCGCCTTCGCGGGGCTCCTGGTCATCGCCGCACCGCCGGTGCCGGCCCTTGCGGGCTTCGTCGTCAATCCGTCGAGCGCCCAAATCTCGCACGGCTTTCCCGCCGACCCGAAGGGCGCTGTCCGTGCCGCGCGGGCCCTCGTTGCCGCCGGGCGTCTCAAACAAGCGATAGCGCGGCTCAAGCTCTATACCGTCGAGCATCCGCGCGAGATCGGCGTCCGGCGCTTTCTCGGCGACCTCTACTATCGAGCCGGCGAGCTCGGCAGGGCGCGGCAGACCTATCTTGCGATCGTTACCGATTTCGGCGGCGACCGCGAAACCTACAATCGTTTGGGCAGCGTCTACGCGTCTGAAAATCACATCAACCAGGCGATCGCGTATTTCGATAAGAGTCTGCCCGCTGCCGATTCGGTGATCGATCTCGTCTCGCTCCATCGTCGCAAAGGCGATCTGGCGAGTTTTATCGTGTATACGCGCGCCGAAGCGCTCGCGCACCCGAACGATCCCGGCCTGCAGGACGATCTCGGGCAGGTCTACGAGTCGGTCAAGCAGCCGAGACGTGCCGAGAGGGCGTTTCTGCGTGCGCTGGCGCTCGCGCCCGGGAATGCGGGGGCGCTCAACGGCTTGGGATTAACGATGCTCGATCGCGGCTTCCTGAACCAAGCGGTTACCGATTTCCAAGAATGTCTGGGTGAGCTCCCGGGCGACTATAAGTGTACGAACAATTTAGCGGTCGCCGATCTCGATAAAGGCCATACGGCGACGGCCGAATCGCTGCTGAAAATGGCGCACGCCAAGCGTCCCGAACTCCCCGAAGCGATCGTAAACCTCGGGTATATTCGTGACGAACGCGGAGATTGGCGCGGCGCGATTCACCGGTACGTGCAGGCACTCGCCGTCGGTCCATTTTGGCGCGATGCATATCTCGATCTCGGAATCGACTACGAGCGTCACCACCTCTATGCACTCGCCGAAAGCGTCTTGCTCAAGGGAATCGCCGCTGTTCCGTACGACGGCGCGATGCACGTCGTCTTAGGGCAGACCTACGCCGATCAGGGAAAGAGGAGACTCGCCCTCGCACAATACGCGCTGGCAACGCACGCGCTCGATCCTCACGTGCGCAGCGTCGCGAAGCGTTTGATCGCGGCGCTCACCCCGGCGAGCCCAGTACCGCGCCACGAGCGCTGAATAGATCGAGCGCGCTGTTATCGGCGCCGTTTTGCAATAGCATCGATTTCGACGCGCACGCCGCGAGGCAGCGCTGCGACCGCTACGGTCGAACGAGCCGGTTTTGAAGAACCGAAAAGTCGATCGTATTCGGCGTTGACGGATGCGAAGTCGTCGATATCGATGAGGTAGATCGTGGTCTTGACGACTTCCTCGGCAGAAAAATTCGCCGCCGTCAGCACCGCCTGAAGATTCGCCAGCACCTGTCGCGCTTGCGTCGTTGCGTCGCTCCCGACGATCTCGCCGCTTGCCGGATCGAGCGGAATCTGCCCGCTGCAGAAGAGTTCGTCTCCGGCGAGAATCGCTTGGCTGTACGGCCCGATCGGCGCCGGAGCGCGGTTGCTGTGAACGATCTCGCTCACTATGCGTTCGCTGCCTCCAACGTCATCGTGCCTTTGTAGTTCATCGGCGGCTCTTCGACTCCGAAGTTCGTGGCGATCAACGCGCCGACGCGTGCCAACTCCTCCACCGTGAGCGGCGGGGCATCGGAAGCAGCGGCGAATTCGCGAAGCTGTTCGTGGTTGTAGATATTCGGCAAAACCGTCATAACGCGCGGTTCTGCTAGGAGCCAAGCGATCGATGCTTGTGCGAGCGTCCGATCGGGACGCTCGAGGAAGCGGAGCGTATCGATCTTCTTGATGCCGTTGAGCAGCCACGACCGGGGGCGATGGCGGCGGTGATCGCCTTCGGGAAAGACGGTCGCTTCAGTATAATGCCCTTCCAACAATCCGCTCGAATGCGGCACGCGAATCATATATCCGGTCGGGCTATCGACCTCGGTTGCCGCTGCGATCTGTCGATCGCCGGGAAAAGTTTCGAGAATATTCCAGATGATCTGCAGGCTCGCAACGCCGCGATGCGCGGCCTCGATCCCCTCGTAGAGCCAACCGATCGCCGGGCCGAGCGCGATGCCGTAATGTCGGATCTTGCCTTCGGTGCGGAGTTGCTCCATCAATTCATAGAGCGAACCGTCGCGTACGTGCTCCAAACGCGCATTATGCAACTGGTAGATATCGATGTAATCGGTCTTGAGTCGGCGCAGCGATTGTTCCAACGCGCGCCGCACGAACGCAGGCGACGTGTTTTGCGGCAACTCACGTTCGCCGCGATTCGCCGGATCGGCGTTTTCGAACTCGTAACCGAATTTCGTAGCGATAACGATCTTCTCGCGTCGTCCCGCGAATGCGCGTGCGAGCTGCTCCTCGCTGCGCCCGTTCCCATAGACGTCGGCGGCGTCGTAGAGGGTGATCCCCAGGTCGAAAGCCTCGCGCAGAAGTGCGTCGGCCTCCTCCTCGCTCTTGATGCCCCACCAGGTCGTTCCGGTCGTCCAGAGCCCGAAGCCGACCTCACTGACGCGCAGATCGGTTTGCGGGTACGTACGGTATTTCATTTCCTCTCCTCCAAAGCGGGCATTGGGCGGGTCGAGCGCTAACTCCCGCAATTGTGGATGGGCAGCGGCGCATCGAAGAAGACTTTGCGCGGGTCGGCCGTTGGGTCGCTCGCTACTTTCATCATCCCGAAGAGTTTCGCGTCTTTCCGGAGGTACGGCCGGGCGAGATGCTCGCGCACCTGCCCGACCGAGCGCCGGAAGAGCCCGAGGCCTTCGACGAGATCATCCGGGATTTCGAACGGATCGTCGTTCCGGCGACGACGCACTGGAACCATCCGCGTTTCTTTGCATACTTTGCGACGAGCGCCGACCCGGTTGCGGTGATGGCGGAGGCGCTCGCCGCTACGCTCGACGTGAAGGCGATGCTCTGGCGTACCTCGCCCGCCGCGACCGAACTCGAAACGGCGATGATGATTTGGCTGCGTCGATTGCTCGGGCTGCCCGAACAATTTACCGGTGCGATCTACGACACCGCATCGGTCGCCGGATTTACGGCGCTCGCCGCGGCGCGCGAGGCGCTCGGCCTCGATATTCGCCGACGGGGTGCGACGGGCCGCGATCTGCCGACGCTGCGCATCTATGCGACCGAGCACACGCATTCGCACGTCGCCAAGGCGGCAATTGCTTTGGGAATCGGGCATGCGAACGTCGTCGAGGTGCCTTGCGACGAACGATTTCGCATGCGCCCGGAGGCGCTCGAGAGCGCGATTCGGCACGATCTGCGCAGCGGTATGAAACCGATGGCGATCGTCGCGACGATCGGAACGACCTCGACCACCTCGGTCGATCCGGTTCCCGGCATCGCCGCGATCGCGCAGACCCATAAAATTTGGCTCCACATCGATGCCGCCTACGCCGGTGCCGCCGGAATGCTGCCCGAATACGAGTGGTTGATGGAAGGTTGCGAGCAAGCCGACTCGATCGTCCTCAATCCGCACAAATGGCTCTTTGTACCGATGGATTGCTCGGTGCTTTTCGTGCGCGATTTCGACCAACTGCGACGCACGTTCTCGCTCGTGCCCGAATATCTACAAGCAGGCGACGACGGCGTCACGAATTATATGGATTATGGTATCCAGTTAGGGCGTCGATTCCGGGCGTTGAAACTTTGGTTTGTTTTTCGCGCTCTCGGAGCGCGGCGTATGCGCGAGACGTTGCGTGGGCACATAGCGATGGCTGCGACGTTTGCCGCATGGGTTACGGCGGAGCCGGGCTGGGAGGTGATGGCGCCGCACCCGCTTTCGGTAATTTGTTTTCGGCGCGCTCCGGCCGGTATAGAGAGCGAGCAGCTCAACGCGCATAATGCGGCGTTACTCGCGGCGGTGAACGCAACCGGCGAAGTGTTTCTTTCACACACAGTTCTCAACGGAAACTACGTACTTCGTCTCGCAATCGGAAACCAACGAAGCACGCTTGAAGATGTCGATGTAGCATGGCATGTCTTACGTCGGTGTGCAAATTCTTTGGAGGCAATAAGGCGGTGAATATTCTCCTCGTCGAAGATAGTCAGACCGACGCCGCGCTGGTACAACGATTTCTTCGCGACGACCGCGACCCGCACGACGTTCGGGTGGTCCGTCGCTTCGCCGATTTTGCCGTGGTAGTCGAAGGGAATAGCTTCGATATCGTTTTGCTCGATATGACGCTTCCCGACGGAGAGGGACTCGATCTCTATCAACGCGCGCGCGAGGTCGCCCCGACGTTGCCGATCGTCATTCTCAGCGCACGAGCAGACGAAGAACTCGCTCTCGCCGCCGTCGCTGCCGGCGCTCAAGATTATCTGCTAAAAGGACACGTCGACGGCGTGACGTTGAAACGCGCTCTGCGGTATGCCGTCGAACGCAATCGCATGCAGCGACGCTTGGAGAACGGCCTCGCCGAACTCGAACATCAGCGGGCGAACGTCATTCGCCTCAACGCTCAGAAAAACGAGTTGATCGCTACGCTCGCCCACGATATTCGCGGACCGTTGACGGCGATCGTCGGATTCGGGGAGATGCTTGCCGAAGGAAGCCTGGAGCGGGAAGAATCGATAAAGGCCGCCGAGACGATCGTCCGGAACGGCCAGCGCCTCTCTACGCTGAGCGACGATGTCGTTGCGCTCTCGCGCATCGAGTTAGGCGAGCTGGAGCTGGATATCGAGCAATTCGATTTCGCCGCCCTCGTCGTCGAAGAGGCGGAGAGTCGGCTCACGCAACGGCCGATTCGCTTTGTCTGCGATGCCGACGATACGATGATCCTCGGTGATAAGCGTCGGTTGCGCCAGTCAATCGATAATTTGCTCGGTAACGCCGTAAAGTACTCGCCGAATGATTCCCCGATCGTGGTGACGCTGCACGGTAATTCGAGATCGTTAACGCTGGACGTGAGCGATCGAGGCATCGGTATCCCGAGCGCTGAGTTGGAGAAGGTGTTCGATCGCTTCGCACGCGGAAGCAATGCACGACGCGCGAAAATAGCGGGCACGGGGCTTGGGCTCTTTTTGGTGCGTACGTTCGTCGAGCGACACGGAGGGCGCATCTCCGTGAGCAGTACGCCCGATGTCGGGAGTACGTTCAGCATCGTGCTGCCGCGAAGCGGAGCCGGGTTGAGCGTACGCGGCGTTGTCGTTCTCGCGAGCGATCGTAACATGCGCGAGGGAGCCGCATACGAGTTGCGAACGCGCGGAATCCGGGTGCGCGAACTTACCGCCGTGGACGAACTCGCGACGCTCGACCCGACAGCGGCGCCATTCGCGATTTTCGTGGACGCGCGAATCGCCGACGGCGACCGTCTGCGGGCGCTGATCCCGCAGAGCATCCAGGCGCCTCCGATCGTCGAGATCCCGTCGCACTTTCTCGGCGACGAACTCGTTGCAGCGTTACGGGAGATCACCGAGGCACAATAGCCTTCGAGCAATGGGAGTCAGCCGGAGTAGGTGGCTATTCGGCGTAACAAAACTCCGCTAATACCGGCGCAGGTAGGCCTCGCGTTCCCATTCGTGAACCGCGCGGCGGTAGCGTTCGTATTCGGCGATCTTCGCATCGCGCAACGCGTGGTAACAGTGGTCGCCGATCGCGCCGCGCACGCACTCGTCGGCATCGAGCGCATCGATCGCCTGTCGTAGCGACTTCGGCAACGCGACGATTCTACGTTCCCGCCGTTCCCGCTCGCCGGTTGCATAACTGGGTTGCGTTACGGGATCGCCGGGCAGCGTGCGCCGCTCGATACCGTCGCAGATCGCTGCGACGACGACCGCAAGCGCGAGATACGGGTTGCAGGCAGGGTCGGGGCTGCGGAGTTCGATCGTGCCGGCCGATTCGTCGGGGACGCGGATCATGGCGTCGGTGCTGCGGCGCGACCAGACGCAATGAATCGGCGCGTCCCAAGCAGCGACGAGTCGCTTGTAGGAATTTACCGTCGGGTTGCAGAGCGCGGTGAGCGCCGGGCCATGTGCGAGTAGGCCGCCGACGGCGTAGAGAAGCGTCTCTCGATCGGAGCCCTCACCGAGATGGAGGGCGAGGTGGAGCCCGCTCCCGGCGCTCGATTCGCGCGGCTTCGGCATGAACGTCGCTTCGAGGCCGTGTTCGGGAGCGAGATGTTTGGCAAGCGTTCTCAGCGTTAAAATGGCGTCGGCGGCGACGAGGGGTTCGATCGGAGCGAGATCGATCTCGTGTTGCCCAGGAGAGTGTTCGTGGTGCGCGGCGGTCACGGCGACGCCCATCGATTCAAGCGCGGCGACGATTGCATCCCGCGCCCGTTCGCCGCGGTCGCTCGGCGAAAAATCGAAGTACGATCCGACGTCGCTCGTCTCGGTGCGGAGCCGGCCCTCGTCTCGTCCCGAAAAGAGATAAAATTCGACCTCGGCGGCGATGCGCGCGCCGGGAACGAGTTCGTTCAGGCGCTCGACGTTGCGTTGTAACGTCGTACGCGGGCAGCCTTCGAACGCGCTGCCGTCGGGCATCGCGATGGTGCAGATGAGCCGCGCTTCGGGCTGCCCGTCGGTCCACGGGAAAATCGCAAACGTCTCGAGATCCGGTTGCAACAACATGTCGAGCTCTTCATCGCGAACGAAGCCGTCGATCGAACCGCCGTCGAAGGATATTTTCCCGTCGAGAATCTCGGGAAGACGGCTCGCCGGAACGCTGACCATCTTGCTGACGCCGAAGAGATCGACGAATTGCAGGCGTACGAAGCGGACGCGGCGTTCGGCGATCTCCTCGGCGATCGTGCGTCGGCGCGCGCGCAGCGATGCTTTAGGAATCGAGGGCATCGATCGTTACCGCGAGGCGTAAATTGAGCTGATCGAAGGAACTCTCCAGCGAGAGCCCGGTTATTTCAGCGATCTGACGCAACCGATAGAAAACCGTGTGACGGTGTACGTGTAGATGCTCGGCGGCGGTTTTCACATTCTCTCCCGATTCAAAATAGATCGACATCGTTCGTTCCAGCTCCGTTTGATGTTTTGCGTCGTAATCGCGTATCGATTCCAGAAAACTGCGCGCGAAGCCGCGCCATTCCGGCGTTGCGGCGGCTTCGAGAAGTAGCGGAAGCGCGCCGAGCCGTTCGTAGGGCAGCACGCTGTCGCGCCGACGCAGCCGACGTGCGATCTCCAGCGCGGCGAGCGCTTCGCGGCTCGCGCGCGCGAGGGCATGCGCGGGATACGTCCCGCCGATTCCTCCGACGATTCGATAGGCGGCGTTGCGCCGCGCGATACTCTTGGGCAGAAGGGTGGCGGCGACGCGCAGCTTTCCGGCGACGGGCTCGTCGATCGCCGGACAGAGGAGCAATACCGCGTTGCCGCGTTCGCGCTGCACGATGTCGCGCTCGCCGATAGCGGCGCACGCAAGCGTGCCGAGCTCTGAAAGCTCGGCCCCCGTACTCGCTTCGTCGAACGCAAGCGCGACGACGAGATACGTGGGAGCGATTTCGAGCCGTTTCTCAGCTGCGAGCGCCTTCACCGAGGCACCGTCGGCGAGACGCCCTTCGAGTGCTTCGTCCCAGAGGTCGCGTTGCGCCGGAGCGCGGCGATCGCGCGCCAGGTCGAGCGCGAGCAGCGTCGCAGCAAGCCGGAGGGAGTCCTCGTCGGCACGGCGCGCTTTCGGCCCGAAGGCGACGAGCCACCCGAGCGGCGTCTCCCCGACGCGCAGCCGAAGCACGAGCGAGCCGTCGGTGACGTGTGCGGGCTCGTCGCCGATGGGAAGATCGATCGGAGGCGTTCGCCCAGCGTTATCGCTTTGCGCGATCGGGCGTCGCTTGGCATCGAGCAGCAGTAGCCCCTCGCCCCGATCGAGATCGCGTAGAAGGGCGGCTCGCCCACCCTCGTCGGCAAGGGCTTGCGCGAGCCGCGTGCCCAAATCGAGGAGCCGAGCGGAAGTCACGCGGGCTTCTTCGGCGAAGTAGCCGGGTGTTCATGGAAACCGATGGGGAAATCGCCGCCGAGACCTTCGCCGCGCTGTTCGACAAGAACCCCGAGGTCATCGTTCTTTATGGGCCCGATGGGGTGCTCGGCGACGTCAACCCGGCCGCAACCGACCTGACCGGCTTTCATTCCGATGAAGTGCGCGGAACGAGTTTTCGCGACCATATTCCCCGAAGCGACCGCGTGCGTGGGGAGATGGCGTTCGAGATGGCACGTAGCGGCGTCGCCGACCATTTTGAAACCACGTTACGGCACAAAGACGGCACGTTGGTTCCGGTAGAAGTCTCGGTGATACCGGCACAGGTGGACGGCATGGTGCGGGCGATCTTCGTGCAAGCGCGCGATATCGCGGCTCTGCGGGACGCCGAAGATGCGATGCGCGTCAACCAACAACGTTTACGTTCGCTCTTCGAGTATCACCCCGACGGCATCGTCGAACTCAAAGCAACCGGCATTATTTCGCGTGTAAACGTCGCGTTTGAAAGCGAAACGGGGTTACTAGGCGAGCGTGTCGTCGGCACGCCCTGGATCGACCTGATCGTTCCCGGTCGACGCGACCGCGCGGAGGCGGCGCGCCATGCCGCTATGCGCGGCGAGGCCGCCGAGCACGAGTCGGTGCTGTTGGATCGGCTCGGCTTTCAAATCGAAGTGCAGCTCAAACTCGTCCCGATCCATAGCGGTGACGATATCACCGGCACCTACGCAATTTTTAAGAACGTCTCCGCCCAACGTGCCGCCGAACGCGCGGTCACTGAACAAGTCGATCGGCTGCGTCGGCTCTATCTCGTCGCCGCCTCGCGCGAGCTGACGATTCCGCAGCAGCTTGAAGCGGTGCTGCAACTGGGGATCGATTTCTTCGGCTTCGACGAAGGGTACATCGTTCGCAACGACGGCGATGCGATCGTCGTTCATACCGCGGTGGGGAAAAAAACGCCGCTTGCGACCGGCGCGCGCATTCCGCTCGCATCGAGTTTTGCACGCTTCCTCACCAACGAGCGCCCCTTTCTCTTTGTCCCCGATCTCGACGATCCCGAATGGCGCACCGACCCCGCACGCGCGACGGTCAATTGGCGGAGTTACGCCGGCACGCAACTCCAGGTCGACGGCAAGGCCTATGGAGCGCTCGCATTCGTCGGTTTGCGCGCGCGCATGGAAGGGCTCGACGAACTCGCCCGCGAGTCGATCTCGCTCATGGGGTTGTTGGTTGCCGCGGCGTTGGAACGCCAGCGCACCGCCGAGCGAATCGAACAGCTCGCGTTTAACGACTCGCTGACCGGGCTTCCCAATCGGGTCCTGTTTGCGGACCGAATCGAGCAGGCATTAGGTGCGGCAAAGCGCTACAATCGCGGCTTCGCGGTAATGTATCTCGATCTCGACCATTTTAAGGCGATCAATGATAATTTCGGCCATCGCGTCGGCGACGAGGTGTTGGTTCACGTTGCACGGCGGCTGCGCGCACTTTTGCGCGAGAGCGATACCATCGCCCGTTTCGGCGGCGACGAATTCGTTATTCTCCAACCCGTCGTCGATGCCGCGACCGATGCTGCGGATTTAGCACGAAAGGTACTCGTAGCGTTGGAACGGCCGATTATCGTCGACGAACGCGAACATCACGTGGCGACGAGCATCGGCATCGCTCTTTACCCCGAGCATGCGACCGAGATCGAGCGGCTGATGGAACTCGCCGATGCCGCGCTCTACCGCGCCAAACGCGAGGGGCGCAACCGTTGGCACTTCGTCGCCCCGCCTCTTACTCCGTAGAGTGAGCCTTCGCCCGGCGCTGTGCGCTCCGATGGCGGAGCGTGATTCGCGGAAGTTTCTTCGCAAGCTCTTCGGGCATGATCGCATCGATTGCATCGTCGACGGTGACGATGCCGAGCATACGATCGTTTGCGTCGACCACCGGAATCGCTAGTAGGTCGTAGCGAGCGATCGCGGCGGCGACCTCCTCGGCGGGGGTCTCGGGGCGAACGCTAACGATATCGGTGCGCATGATCTTATCGATGAACGCCGTGGGTAACGCCAGAAGAAGATCGCGCAGGGTGACGATCCCGAGCAAACGATCTTCCTGGTCGATGACGTAGAGATAGTAGATCAACTCGCTCTCCGGTGCGAGTTCGCGAATTTTGCGGATCGTCGCGTCGGTGGTGCGGTGCGGATAGATCCAAACGTAGTCGGTGGTCATCAGGCCGCCCGCGGTGTCGTCGTCGTATTTGACGAGTTCGCGTAACTCGCCGGCGGTATCGGCGTTCATCTCGGCGAGCAACTCGCTCTGCCGCTCCTCGGGAAGTTCGGCGAGCAGATCGGCCGCGTCGTCGGAATCCATCTCTTCGATGATGTCGGCGGCGCGAGCGGTGCCGACACTGTCGATAATTTCGCGTTGTGTCTGTGCGTCGAGATGTTCGAAGGCGTCGGCGGCGACCTCGTCGTCGAGCTGCTTGACGACGGTTGCCGCCTCATTGCTCGAGAGGTTGCCGATGATCTCCGCGAGGTCGGATGGATGCAGGCGGGCGAGTTTGCTCGCCGTGACCGAGAGGTGGACTTGGCTCGGGTTCACCTCGCGGATCGGGGCGACGGAATCCCAAGCGATCATCGCTCGTGGAATCCGTTCGTGCAGTCTCGGCGAGAGGCGCTCGCCGAGCTTGCGGAGGCCGAGCCGGCGCAAAAGCCCAGCGAAACCGATATCGGCGGCGACCACCCGCAGCTGCCCGCCGGTCCGTGCGACCTCGAGATCGTTGATGCGCACGACCTTGCGGCCGTCGATGTCGACGATCTGTTTATCGAGGAGATCTGCGATCAAGTAGAGCGCCTCGCCCTCGGGTGGGGCGGGCTCTTTGGGAGCGCTGGAAAGGGAGACACCACCCCCGCGCTCGATGCCGAGCACCGAATCCATAGGGGCGAAGCGCGCGCCTTGCGCGGTATTGACGACGAAGCCGTCGATCTGCGGAAAGGTCGCCTCGGGATGGTTGACGAGAAAATCGCCGATCTTGCCGATCGGCAGTTCGTCGATCGTGACGCGCTTGCCGACCAGTTCCGAGATGAATCCTTGCGTGAACGCCATCGCAGCCTCTCCTTTTCGAAGGGCGGTGTTCTCGACGGCGCCGGAAGTATCCGTTCGTTTTTATGCGATAGGCGAAGCCCCCGCGCCGACCCCGATGCCGATTCCATTTAGCATCAGGGCGGTGATCTGCGTCGCGCTGACTTGCATCTGCGCGAGAACGCTCGTTCCAATTTGCGTGAGGATCCGCTGCTGGGTGAGATCCGTCACGGTCGCGCCGATATTCGCGTCTTGGATCGAGCTGACACTTGCAGTGAGGTTAACGCTTGCGGTATTCGCATTGTTGGCATCGTAATTCAGCGAGACCATCTGCGCACCGATCTGCGCTTGGGCCTGGGTTACAGCGGTGATTGCCGAATCGACGCGAATTTCTGCGTCCGCTGCGGGGATACTGTTGCTGGAACTTTGGCCGGTCACTTGGTTGAAAATGTTAACGGTTTGTGGTGCGAGGACGGAAATATCCGAAATGTTCAAATCGTTCGTGCTGACCCCGGGGAGTGAAATTGCAGTCGTTTGCCCCTCTTGCGGACCGTCCTGAACGTAAAGCGGTCCGGCGCCGGCAGGAGGCTGGGCCGGAGGGTTCACTGTTTCAAACGCAATTGTCGCACCGACGTCTTGTGATGTCAGGTTTGCAAGGTTAATGATTATGAGATTTTGCGGTGAGGGATTTCCGTAGGCGCTGGGCACTTGGATTGGAATTCCAAGAAGCTGGCCGGAATTTACCGGAACCGCCTGTGTGTCTTCGTACAATGGTGCCGCGCCAAAAGCCGGATTGTTACTATATGCTTGAATGTGCACGAGGACGCCCGGTCCCACGTTAATTCCCGTATCTGGATCGATTGCATTTGCTGAGTAGCTTATTACCTGAAAGACTACGAGACTCGGTATGAAATTTCCGGGTACGGTAACCCCGCTTCCCGCGAGCGTTACGAGCGGTCCGGGGTTCCCAAGCCCATCAGCATTTACAACATTCGTGCTGGGAACCGCGCCCGAGGGGCTCGGAATGGGCGAGGTTACTTGATACCCACCGAATCCATATCCGTTCCCAGAGACCGGCGAGTATGGGGGTGTCGTTTGGAACTGGCCGTTCAACAGATCGAGACCGTTGAAGCTGGTGTTGCTCGAAATGCGATTGACCTCAAGTAACAATTGTGAAATCTCTGCCTGGATGTTGGCGAGATCCGTTGATGAATTCAAATCGGAGCGCGACTCAACGACCAAGCTGCGGATGCGCTGGAGGATGAGCGTGATCGTCGTGAGGGCTCCGTTTGCGACGGCAAGTGCGTTGTTCGCCGTCTGCACGTTCTGAACGGCTTGTTGGAAACCGTTGACCTGCGTTTGAAGGCGTTGCGCTATTCCGTAACCGCTGGGGTCATTAACAGCAGAACTCACGCGGAGGCCGCTGGCCAGCGCGCGAATGTCGGTCTGTTCCCTTTTTTGTGTGAGAGAAAGGTTCAGAAGAACCTGACTCGCACTCCCCAGCACATCCATGAAGTAAGGTGGCTTCCTCCTTGAAGATTCCCTACAGTTCGGATATCGGCCGAACCAGCCCAAGACTTGCTCGCCGCTCGGTGAATCCCTGGTAAAGAAAGGGTGCGTTTGGGTAAGTCCGCTGCAGTGGCGAGCCGATACGATTCATGCTCGATGAAGTCGGTTGCCTCGGAAAAAAGGTTTATCCTCTCGTTATCTGCGCTAGCGCTGGTGGCGACGTTCTTAACGTGCCTGGCCCCCAGAGTTGGCGCGACCGGCTACTCCTCTCCGATCGCGTCGCCCCCGCGGAGTGCCGCGCCTTCGGCGGCACCGAGCCCCCCCTCGGCGGCACCGAGTCCGTCGGCGGCACCGAGTCCGTCGGCGGCGCCGAGCCTCTCGGCGACTCCGCGCCCGAAACCGACGAGCACCCCGCGCTACTCTCGCGGCGGCCCCATCGAGTTCTCATTGAATGGGTCGCTCTCGTTCGGTCGAACCCAGTCGAGCTACGCAAGCGCCGCAAGCCCCGCCCCAGGCTCCGCCGCCCTCACGAGTAACCAAACCCAGAGCGAGACCGGCGTCGGCATGCTCGCACATATCTTTCGCCGGGCGGGCAATAACACGCTCGACCTTCAGGTGCCTTTCACGCTTTCGACGACGACGAGCCTCTTCGGAAGCGGCGTTATGAGTTATTCGACGCCGACCTACGCCGTCGGCTACGGGCCGGAGAGTCTCTCGGTCCTCGGGCAGCTCGGTATCGGGGCGACGCTGCGCGGAGCATTTCTTACGATCCCGGCCAATGGCGGCGACATCACCGCCTTCGCCGGACCGACCCTCTACAACCAAGGCGGCGTGATTCGACTCTATGGCGTGCGCGAACGGCGGCTGGTCGCAGGGCGGCTTATTGAATATGGAATGGCAATGACGCCGCCTGGAAACAACATCGGCTCGTCGTTGACCCTGCTCACAGGGACTGCACAGCGCCGCGGAAACGCCTCGGTTGTCATCGAGGCTGCGCTCCAGCGGCTCAATGCATCCTCGCAGAGTCCCGGTGGTGCCGGCGTCGCCGCTCAGACGCGCATCGACTGGGGGCCGCAAAAGTCGCTCTGGACCCTAGTAGCGCGGACGATTCCCGAAGATTTCGTCGCCTTCGGCACGGGGCAGCTGGAAGGCGACCGCCTCGTCGATATCAGTCGTATCTCGCAGGGGCGGAATGGAACGAGTACCTTCGATCTCGCGTTCGAACGTTCTCTACTCAACGGCGAATCCACCGAGCAGCGACGAAGTTCCTATATCCTCAGCGGGCAGATCGCTAGGCGGCTCGGCTACTCGGTTAACCTTTTCGAACAACGGCTTGCGGCGAGTTCGGGAGCTCAGTGGAACGGAAGCGCCGGCGCGCAACTCTCGTTTTCGGGGCGGATGGGGTTTCTTAGCCTTAGTGAGCAGCTTGGACGCTTCACGCAAACCGACATTGCCGCGACGGGAACTTCGCAAAGCGCAGCGCAGGGGCAGATTCGCTTCGGCCGATTCGCGCTATCTCTGACCGACCAGGACATGAGGATGACCAGTTTGGTCGCAGGGAGCGGGCATCAAGGAAGTCTTGGAGTGCAGATCGGCAGCACGTTTGGGAAAACGACGCTCTCGCTGAACTTTATGCGAACGTTGACGCAAAACTCGATCTCGGATGCCATTTCGCGCATCCCAACGATCAGCGTCACTCGGCAGATCTCGCCGGCGTTCTCGCTCACCGCCTCTTACGGAACCGAATCGCTTGTCGATCGTTTGAATCCGCAGGTCAACGGGCACTCGCGGATATTCAATCTGCAGGTGAACGCTCCATTCGTGTTCGGGAGCGGCGCGCTCGTGCAGGGGCGCGTCGATCCGCACCTACCGGCGACGATCGGCGGCCGTGTGACCCTCGATTCAGGCTCTGCGGCGACCTATCTCGTCGGTTCGGGGAGTTATGGAGTCGCGAACGCGATGGTCGTTCTCGACGGGCGCTACGTGCAGCGCACCGATCTCAACGGCAATTACCAGTTCAGTTTCGTAACGCCGGGGCAACATCAGTTGCGCTTGGAGACCTCGTCGTTGCCGCGCGGCCTCACTGCCGATTCACCGGTGGTAACGCTGACCGTACAGGGCGGGCAGAGCGCGCAGGTTGGTTTTCTCGTCGGTGATTTCGGCGGCATCGCCGGGCACGTTTACGGCATCAGCCGCGACGGCGAACGCGTACCGCTCGCCAACGTTCTCGTGCGCGTCGATAGCGGTGCCTATTCGCAGACCGATTCGAGCGGCGCCTACGGGTTCGGCCGCCTGAGCCCCGGCGAACATACCGTCTCGGTGCTGGAGAACTCGGTGCCCGCCTACGCGACTTTTTCGAAGAAGGAGCTCACGCAGAAGGTCAACGTGAATCGCGGGCAGCTCGCCCACGCAACCTTTACCGCCGAGCCGCTCGGCTCGATCTCCGGTTACGTGCTCTACGCGCACGATGTGCCGAAACCGTATGTCGCCGGCGACGGCGCCCTCAACGCCTACGTCGTCGCCGAGCCCGGGAACGAGGCGGCGATCGCCAATGACGACGGCTCGTTCGTGCTCGACGATCTGCCGCCGGGGACCTATACGCTCTCGATCGATCCCGAGACCGTCGCCGACGGCCTCGGCCAGGTCAGCCCCGATCTGACGATCTCGCTCAAGGCGCGCGAGCATTACAAAGGCGCGATCTTCAAAATCTCGCGCAAGAAGAAGAAAGTGCTCTTTACGTTCTTCGGCAATGCAGGAGTCGCCGCTCCGAGCTTGGCGCCGAGCCTTCAACTCTCCGAACCGCGCCTGCCGCCGGGAGGCGCGGCGGAGGTCACCGTTGCGGCGCCCTCCAATGCCGCGATTTCGGCGATCGCTTTCGGCCACACCGAGCATCTACGGTACGACGCGGCGCGCAAACGCTGGAGCGGCGAGGTCGTGGTGCCGAAGGGAACGCGCGCCGGTCGCTTCGAGGTGCGCGCTCGTGCAGCGACGGGGAGCGCCCCGCTCCCGGCGGAGATCACCGTCGATCCGCGGTTGCCGATCGCGATTCTCTCCGCGAGCCCAGTGACGGCGAAGATTGGGGAGTACGTGACCGTGCGGGCGCGTTTCCTCGCCGACGTCCGCCCCGGCGACCGTATCCTTTGGGCCGACGGCCAGAAGAGCGTGCTCGGAAAGCCGCTCGTCGGGCGGCTCTTCGCCTTCACGCTTCGGCTCAGCGCCCGGCCGATGGTTGGGACGTTGGTGACCGCGCACGGCCGATTCACGGTGCGACTTCAGTAGCAATAACAATCTTTACGAAAAGCACCGTCATAACTTTACTACCCCTTGACCCATTCATAGAAAGTTTCGGTAGCAGGCGACCGATACGATAAACGTAAAAGTTCTCGCTCCCGCCAAGGACGGCGACTTCTCGCGCATGGTGAAAGGATCATGAATACAAAACGCATTCTCGCGCTTGCGACGTTCGCAGCGCTCGTTATCTCGACGGCTCCGGCCTTCGCAGCCTCTCCGACGGTGACCGTCGATTGGAACACTCAAAAAATTGCGTCGATCGTTCTGACGACGCAGTATAACGGCTCGCCGCTCGGCACGCACAATACCGGTGCCGAAACGATCGATGCCAATCTCAACACCGGTGCCGGCATCTGCCAGGCTTCGGATACCGAAGCCACATCCGGAATCATCAACTTCGGAAACGTGACGCCCGACGTCGCACAGTACACCGATTGTATGGAGCTCAACGCCGTCAACGCGGCGATCGGCACGAACGATTCGCTCGGTTATTCGGTGACCGAAGCGGCGACCGCGGGCTATCCGGCGAGCGGCTTCCTGCTCTGCCTGCTGCCGAACGGCAGCTATGCAAACAACCTCGCGGCGACCGCCTCGGCTCGCGCGTCGGCTCCCTCGATCGTGAGCACCGCCGCGTGCCCCGGCGGCGACTTCGCGATGAACGGC
This sequence comes from bacterium, assembly GCA_021794175.1. Taxonomy (GTDB): domain Bacteria; phylum Vulcanimicrobiota; class Vulcanimicrobiia; order Vulcanimicrobiales; family Vulcanimicrobiaceae; genus JABEUX01. The sequence goes on along the minus strand of JAJYRI010000030.1, from coordinate 28 downwards.
ACGGGCGGGACACTGCTCTCGACCGCCG
>JAJYRI010000029.1 GCA_021794175.1 bacterium | reverse complement strand
CGACGCTCACCAACACCATCGTCGTGAAGGCCAACGCACGTGCGACCCGTTCGTCGCGACCGATCGCGAGGGCTCCGACAAAGACCGCCAGTGTTGCCGCGAGCGCGATGCCTCCTTGCAGCCCGGCATTGACGAGGAGCGCGCGGTCGAACAAGGACGCGCCGACCGGCCTCGGTGGCCGTCGCATAACGTCCTCTTCGGCGGGCTCGGCCTCGAACGCGATCGAGCACGCCGGGTCGATGATGAGCTGTAAAAAGAGAATATGCACCGGCAACAATAGGAGCGGCATACCGAAGAGCACCGGAATCAGACTCATGCCGACGATCGGAATATGCGCGGCGACAACGAAGGCGATCGCCTTATGGAGGTTATCGAAGATGCGTCGCCCGAGTTTGACGGCGTCGATGATCGAACCGAAATCATCGTCGAGCAGCACCAGCGCCGCCGCTTCACGAGCGACGTCGGTTCCTCGAGCGCCCATCGCTATCCCGACATGAGCGGCTTTGAGCGCGGGCGCATCGTTCACGCCGTCTCCGGTCATCGCTACAATTTCGCCGTTTCGCTTGAACGCTTCGACCAATCGAAGCTTTTGTTCGGGCATGACGCGACAGAAAATATTCGTCTCGGAGACCGCTGCGCGTAACGCAGCGTCGTCCATCGCTGCTAGCTCGACGCCGGTGCGGTAACGCTCCGCGTTCTTCAAGCCGATACTTTTTGCAACGCTGACCGCCGTCGCAGGGTAATCCCCGGTAACGATCGCGACGCGAATGCCCGCGGTGTACGCTTCGGCGATCGCGGCCGGAACGCGTGGCCTTACCGGATCGGCGAGGCCGATCAAGCCGACGAATACAAACTCGAAATCGTGCTGTCCCTCCGGTAAGCGCTCCCCGTCATACAACGCCCGCGCAACACCCAGCACGCGCAGCCCTTCGGAGGCGATCTCCGCCACCCGCGCATCGAGCGCGCGAGTCGCGTCGTTACCGAGGTGACAGAGGTCGGCGATCGCTTCGGGTGCACCTTTGGCCGCGACCACCCAACTTCGAGCATCGGGTCGCGACCAGACGCGCGACATCGCCAACATGGAAGGCGAGAGCGGATATTCGCCGGCGAGCACCCAGTCGCGATGTCGGCGATCGACGCCCGAAAGGCGATTTGCCAATGCGTCGGCGATCGCGCGTTCGGTTGGGTCGAAGGGATCGCGATGGCTCGCCAACGCACCAAATTCGAGAATATCGTGATACGCCTCGGGAATCACCGTCGTTCCGTCACAGCGGCACGTCCCCCCATCGGCAGTGGCGAGCGCAACGACGGACATGCGGTTTTCGGTAATCGTTCCGGTCTTATCGACGCAAAGAAGCGTCGCCGAACCCAACATCTCGATCGCCGGCAATCGTCGCGTGAGTACGTTTTTCTGCGCGATACGCCACGCCCCGAGACCGAGAAAGACGGAGAGAACGACGGGCAGCTCTTCGGGCAAAATCGCCATTGCCAGCGCGATGCCGACCAACACGGCACGCAACCAATCACCGCGGTGCAGGCCATACGCCAGCGCGACGAGCGCGCTGACGATAAGTGCCGCGACGGCCAGTCGTCGCACGACGACGGTCGTCTCGCGCTGTATGCGCGTCGGTTCGATTTTCACGTCCGAAAGAGCACTGCCGATCGCGCCGATCTGCGTTGCCGAGCCGGTCGCAAGAACACGCGCGGTTCCTTTCCCGGCGACGACCATCGTGCCGGAATAGACGAAGGGGAGATCTTCCCCGCCGGGTTTCGCCATGTGGTCGGGAACCGGCAACAGCGCCGTCTTACGAACCGCAATCGATTCGCCGGTCAGCAACGATTCATCGACCTGCAGATTGGTTCCGGTAAGCAGTACCGCATCGGCGGGAACGCGATCGCCTTCGAGGACGACGATTACATCGCCGCGGACGATATCGCGTGCGGAGATATGCTGTTGAACGCCGTCGCGAACGACGATCGCTTGGAACGCCGCGAGTTCGCGAAGGGAATCGAGGGTTCGCTCGGCCTTCTGTGCTTGGGAAATGCTGATACCGACGACGACGGCGACGAAAGCCAGGAGCATCGCCGCCTCGGCGGGATCGCCGAGGAGAATGTAGACGATGCCGCAGGCGACCAGCAGCAAAAACATCGGTTCGCGCGCAGCTTCGGTAGCGATGGAAAACCAGGAACGGCGCCGTGCCGACGGCAGTTCGTTCGGCCCGTCGACTGCCAGCCGTTGCGCGGCCTCTGCCGAACCGAGCCCAAGCGCCGCGATCTCGGAATCGTGTTCGGCGCCTCCATTCGGGTCTACGACCGGCATCCGCTCACGCCTCCAAGCTGCGCGCCAACACGACGCGCGCCATCGCGGCGACGGGGACGGCGAGATAGAGCCCGAGCGGGCCGAAAAGTTCGCCACCGACGAGCAACACGAGAACCACCATCGATGCGGGCAAACGGGTCTTTCTGCCGACGAATTGCGGCGAGAGTACCTGCGCTTCGAATTCGAAAATCGCCACGATGAGGAGGACGGCGAAGAGCGCTTTGGCGATCCCCCCGGAGGCAAGCGCCAAGACGACCGAAGGAACGATGGCGGCGATTCCTCCGAGGTACGGAATGAGATCGATCGCCGCCGTAAGCACGCCGATCGTCAATGCGAACGGAATGCCGAGCATTTGCAGCGCGAGGAAGACGAGGAAGCCGACGATACCGCTTACCAATATTTGCGCGCGCACGAAACCGTCGAGCACGGCATACATTTCGGCGATGGTCTCGCGGACGCTTTCGCGCCGATCGGCGGGAACGACCGCGTCGAGCGCTCGGAGGTAGCGCGGAGCATCGAGTTGCAGGTATGTCGCGAGAACGGGCACGACTATCGCAACGCCGAAGATCACCGTAGTCGAACGCAAAACGCTCAACGACGCGCCGAAGATCTCGCGCGACCACGAGATCACGCCGACATCGAGCTGCCCGGCGAGACGAATGAGTTCGTCGCGCGCGCTCGCGGGCAATGCGGCGAGCGCAGTGCCGGCTGCTCCGGGTAGCGCGGCGAGCAACTGCAGCGCCTGCCCGTACAACACCGGGCCGAAAAGGATCGAGACGCCGACGATAAAAGCGGCGAGCGCGGCGTTAGCGAGAATCGCGGCGACGAACGTCGGAAGGCGCCGCTTCAGGCGCCCCACCAGCGGCCAGGTAATGACCGCGTAGAGGCCCGTCGGAACGATCGCCAACAGCAGCGGCCGAAGAACCCAGGCCAGTAGTACGATGATTAGGACCCCCGCACCCACGGCCACGAGACGCACGACCCGTCTATCCATAGCTCTATATTCGGCACCACGCGAGAAATCTCCGAGAAGATCTGCGGTCGTAGCCGGTCGATATCGAGCGCTCGGTCATGCGCTCGATATGTGCGCTAGAGTCGGGTGCCGTCATGGCGTAACACCATGGCAGAAACACTCCTAATGCGTGATGATCTGCACGAGGTTGGAATGCAGCACACCGGCCCGGATCGCTTCGACGCGACCGTTCGCCCCGAAGAGGTTGGGCGATCCCTCCTCGATGTAATAGTAATAGAGGCGCCCGGGCGTTGCCGTTTCATCGGTAAACGAGTAGATAGCGTTTCCGCAATAGTTATCGGAAATATGCCCGGTTTTATGCCGACAACCGACTCTTGAAGGCACACCGTAAACGATAATGTTGAAGGTCTTGAGATGCGACACGAAGGGGTCGACTTTTTTGGCACCCAGTGGAACGCGCGAACGTGTAATCGATAATTCGTAGCGGCCGGTATCGCCGTTATACGGTCCATCTGCGGTAAAAAATAGGACGTTATTCGGCGAGGAGCGTGCCGCACCGCTCAAACGAAACTCGACCGGTCGGTACGCTTGCGCTTTTACCCTTGCCGGCTGTTCTGGGCCCCTCTGCCCTACCGCAACTACCATGCTCAAATTCGCCGAGGCGGAACCGGCGTCGGGCACGTGGACGGCAACGCCGAGTTGCGGCTGCTCCAACTGCGCGAGTCGAGTCTGCATCATCGCCCCGGCGAACGGGCTTGCCGTCAATTTATCGTAGAGTTGCACCGCCAGCGGGTTGACCGTCTTCGTCACTAATTGATAACCGGATTTGCTCGCCAAGACATAGTAGTCGCCCGGGGAGACCGATAACGTGAATTTCCCGTACTTGTCCGTTCGCACCATCGGTATCTCGCTGGAGAGCGGAATGATGTGCCCCTTCGGGTGATGGAGCGCCCCCGAATAGGGATTCTTGACGATAAAGGCATTCGCGTACGGCAGCGGTTTACCGCCGACAAAGACCTGGCCGAAGATTGTCGCGTGCGCCGGCGTCAGCGTTACCTCGAGGGGGCCTATCTCGTTGCCGCGCCCCACCTTGCCGAAATCGATCATTTGCGTCTGCGGCAGATAGCCACGTTTCGCAACGGTCACGTAATAGATCCCGTTTATCGGGTGTTTTTTCGTCACGCAAAGGTTGTTCCGTCCGACACCGACGGCGAAATTGCCGTTCGCCGCACTCATTGTAAAGCCGGCGCCGCAACCGCTTTGTTCCTTAATGCCCTTCTTCGAAACCTTTGCCCCGACAACGTCGATCTTCGCCCCGGCCAACGGCTTACCGGTATCCCCCGCGCGGATATTTCCTTCAACGAATGCCGGACGGAACGAACCCCCAAGCGACTGCGCCTGAAGAATTGCGGGCGAGAGAACGAGCACGATCGTTGCAATAAGTTGTTTCATTATGCGGCCTTTCGTAATAGACGTCGTTAGAGAGCGGGCACGGGCTGGGCAAAGAGCGAGGCCTTGAATTTTTCGTTTACTTGGAGGCTGACGAGCGAGTAATTCATTTGAAACTCTTCATCGAAGAGTTGCACGGTCATTTTCATTGGGAAAAGCACGCTATCGGTCGGTTTCCAAGCACTTGGAATCACGACCATTTTGAAGGGGTCGCTCCCGATTTGAAGTTTGTCGGGGAGAAATGTCTTCTCGTTTACATAGGCAAGGATCGGTTCGCCCCCCTGCGGTTGCAGGGTAAGTTCGTATTCATCGGATCCGCGAATGGGCACGTAACGTACGACGCCGGGCAGCCCTCCCGCATGAAGATACGCGAACGTCATCCAGTAGACGTAAGAAATTTCACGCGAGAGATCCGGCCCTTGCATTGCACCGGTGCTGTCTCCGCTCGGCCACCCTTGGTCGCCTTCAAGCACCCAGCCTTGCGGAGAGGACGAACCGAACGCGACCGTGCAGGTACCGATATGCCGCGGCGTCACCGAATAGAGAGCCGGAGTGCTTCCGTTTCCGGTTAGCGTGACCGACGCGATTCCCGCACAGGTGTCGCTCTCGGCGATGCTGCCGCTATATCCACCTTCGCTGACTTCGATGCGTCCCTTCGGGTGCGAGCCGCCGGGGCTCACCTTGTCGAAGTATAGTGCGCCCGGAGTGACACAGAGCGCCCCGGTCGTACGCGATGAACACTTCGGTGCATTCGATGCCGACACGTAGCGATTCGAATTCGTAATCGCTATTGAAACGCTCTCGCTACTCCCACCGGGTGTAAAAACCCGCAGGATCGGTGCGCCCTCCATGCCCGACGTCAGCACCTCCAAACGGTCGTCACCCCCGGCGGTCATCCATTCACGGGCGTACTGATGCGTCTCAACGCCGCCGACCATCTGTTGCGAGCCGTTGCGTATCGCGACGCCGCGCACGTGCCACTGGAAATATAGGGTATCGATCTTCGCGATGCGAGCGCTCCCACCGAGCGCACCGGCCATCGCTTGCAAGATCGAGTTCGTCGTGGGAACGAATTGCGTCGAGCGCGGGGCGGCGCCAGCAATGTTTGCCAGGAGCGCGAATGCCGCCAGCCCCACAAGGAGCGCGGCCGCCGGCCGAGCAGATCTCTCGCGCACAGGCACCTCCAGCGGTCATTATGCGGTTGCTTGCTTTGGTTATAGCACTCCCCGACCGGTGAAACAAGGGCCTGGCTACATCGAGATCGAGCCTTCGCGAAAGTCGTTCCGCCCGAGCCAGACGTTGACGAGTGCGGGCACGCCATTCCGGGCCGATTCGCGCGCGCGCGTGAGTGCGGGCTCGATCTCGCTCTCGCTCCGAACGAGAATACCGAGCGCACCAAAGCCCGCGGCGACCTCGTGGTACGCCGTTCGGGCGAGTGTCGTTCCGACATCATCGCCGAGCATTTTCACTTGTTCGCGCGCAATTTGCGACCAGCAAGCATCGTTTCCGACAACGGCGATCAGCCCGATGCGGTGCCGCACGAATGTATCGAACTCTGCGAGCGCATAACCGCAGGCACCATCGCCGAAAAGCGCCCATACTTCACCCTGCGGCCGAACGAGCGCGGCGGCGAGCGAAAATCCGGCTCCGACGCCGAGCGTTCCAAAAACCCCCGGATCGAGCCAACGCAGCGGCGCGCGCGGGTGGAGAACGTAGGACGCCGTCGCGACGAAATCGCCGCCGTCGGCAACGAACGTCGCCCGCTCGTCGGCGAAGCGATCGACGGCACGCAGTAATGAAATCGCATTGACGTGTTCGCCGGGAAGCCGTTGAGTCTCGTCTATTTCGCGCTCTCGCTCGGCGTCGCGATCGCGCAACCGCGCGATCCAGTCGGGTTGCATCGCATCGCTCGCGGCGCGTTCCGCGGCCAGGTTTGTCAGGAATATGCCGGCATCGCCGAGCGCGGTAATCGTGGGCCGGCGATTGAGTGCCGCGTCGGCGCGGCTGCGGTTGGCCGCAATAAGCGTGCTGCTGCGCCGAATATCACCGCCGTATCCGAGCCGAAAATCGCACGGAACGCCCGCCAGCACGACGCAATCCGCCTCACGCAAAGCCTCGCGCCGCCGATGCCGCAGCTGCAATGGATGATCGCGCCCCAACAAGCCGCGGGCCATCCCCGAAAGATAGACGGGAATACCGATCGCTTCGATTGCAGCGGCAACGTCGCGCGCATTTCCGGGAATCGAGAGCGCCTGACTGCCGACGATCGCAAGCGGCCGCTTCGCCCGTGTCAGCGCTGCGCGTGCCGCTCGGAGATGCGAGCGCGACGCCGCCGGTGGGTTTTGGCTCGCCTGCGCCTGCACGCGCGACCGATGCGAGCCGGCAAAGAGCCGCTCGACATGGCGGCCCAGATACCAACGCTGCGCGCGCTCGGCGAGCGAGCTTCCCTTACTCGTTGCGTCGGCATACCAACCACGAATCGTGGCCTCATCGTAGAGTAGATCGACGGGGGCTTCGAGGAAGACCGGGCCCGGAACACCGGCGATCGCGATTGCAAACGCCGCTTCCAGCGCCGGCTGCAGATCCGCGACGCGCCGAAGCTGCATCACCCGCTTTGCGTGCGGCGCAATCGCGGCCCGTTGATCGATATCTTGCAGCGCACCGCGACCGCGCAGCGCGGTCGGTACGCCTCCGCAGAGCAATATCAGCGGTGATTGCGCGAGCCGCGCGTTCTGCATCGCGGTGACGGCGTTGGTCAGCCCGGGCCCCGCGGTCACTGCCGCCACGCCCGGGATTCCGGTAAGTCGCCCCTCGGCGTCGGCGGCGAAGACCGCGCTCGCTTCGTCGCGCACGTCGATGACGCGGATACCGCGCGCCTTCGCCGCCGTCAAAATCGGCGATATATGCCCTCCGCAGAGCGTATAGAGGCGAAGGACGCCGTGCGCTGCCAGCGTCTCGGCGATGCGGTCGCCGCCGTGTCCCGACAGAAGAGATTGCTGCATCCCTCCTTCTTCGGCAAGCGCGGGCGAGGTGCTGCTACGCCGGCGTCCCGTTCGGCTTCGCCGTCAATCCATCGGCATGCTTCTGCGCGATCTGCAAGAAGGGCTTGATAAGGTCGATCGGCATCGGGAAGACGATCGTCGAATTATGCTCTCCGCCGACCTCGGTGAGGGTCTGAAGGTAGCGCAATTGCATCGCCGCCGGATCGGAGGCAAGAATGCGCGCCGCGTCGAGCAGCGTCTGCGCCGCTTGAAACTCGGCGTTTGCGTGAATCACCTTGGCGCGTCGGTCGCGCTCTGCCTCGGCTTGCTTCGCGATCGAACGAACCATATTTTCGGTGAGTTGCACTTCGCGAATCTCGACGCTAATGACCTTGATTCCCCACGATTCGGTTTGAACGTCGAGCGTACTCTGAACGTCGGCGTTTAAATCGGTGCGCTTTGCGAGCATCTCGTCGAGTTCGTGCTGCCCGAGCACCGAGCGCAGCGTCGTCTGCGCGAGCATATTGGTCGCACCGATATAATTTTCAACCTGAATAATGGCCTTCTCGGCGTTGACGACCCGAAAGTAGAGAATCGCATCGACCTTCATCGAGACGTTATCGCGCGAGATGACATCTTGAGCGGGAACCTCCATCACCACCGTCCGGAGATCGACTCGCACGATCTGTTGAACGAAGGGAACGATCAGGATGAACCCCGGCCCGCGAACGGCCTGAAAGCGACCCAGCTGGAAAACGACCGCCCGCTCGTATTCACGGAGAATCTTGATGCTCGAGAGCAGGGTAACGAGCACGATGACATATAACGGCAGGAGCACGATCGATGACGGCATAGTGCGATCCTTTCGGCGCGAAGCGCCCGACGAAGGTGCGCGAAGTGTCGTGCATCTCTTCTTGGAATCGTACCCATTGCAGAGGCCGTCCAAACGCCGCTCGCCGTTCATTTCTCGCCGATTGGCGGCACGGGACGCCGGATCGCTCGCGCCGAACCGGAAAAGCCTACCCTATAGGAAAGCGAGGCCGATGATGAGCCCAGAGAAAGACCGCGTTCCCGCCCAGACGCCACCCTCGGAAAAGCTCGAGAAAGAGATCGAGGAAGCGATGGCAGTATACGCCGACACCGACATGGACCCGAACCGGGACGACCAAAAAGATCTGCACCACGGCGCTGAAGACGAGGAAGAGAGAGACTAAAGATGCTCCGTTCGTTCGCTGCTTTTTCCGTGCTGCTGCTCGCGCCGATTATCGGCGCCGCAGCGACCCTTCCCACCGGGAACCTTCATTGGCGCGAGACCGGCCCCGCAGCGGCGGGCGGGCGCGTCACATCGGTGGCCGGATCGGCCCGCAATCCGCACCTCTACTACCTCGGAGCGGCGGGCGGCGGCGTATGGAAAAGCAACGACGGCGGCGCTTCCTGGAAGCCCGTCTTCGACCACGAGAGCGTCGGATCGATCGGCGCCGTCGCCATCGACCCGACGAACGATCGTACCGTCTGGGTCGGCACGGGTGAATCGAATCCGCGCAACGATGTGAGTTACGGCGACGGACTCTACAAAACGACCGACGGCGGAAAGACCTGGAAAAACGTCGGCCTGCGCGGCACGAAATACATCTCGCGCATCCTCATCGATCCGAGCGACCCGCAGCATGTAATCGTGGGCGCGCTCGGCGATGTCTTTGCAAGTTCGTCGCACCGCGGTGTCTACGTCACGTTTAACGGCGGAAAGAGTTGGAGCAAAACCCTGGATGTCGGGCCGATCAGCGGCATCTCCGATCTCGCGATGAATCCTCGGAGCCCCAACGTGATTTTCGCCGGCGTCTGGGAGTTCCAGCGGCGACCGTGGACCTTCCGCAGCGGCGGAAAGCGCGACGGCATCTACCGCTCCACCGACGGCGGGCGCACCTGGCATCGCTTGACCGGCGGCGGCCTCCCGGCGGGAATTACCGGGCGCATCGGGCTCGCCGTCGCACCGAGCGATCCGCAGCGCGTCTACGCCTTGATCGAAGCGAAGCACGGCATTCTTTGGCGCTCCGACGACGACGGCAATACCTGGAAGCTGGTGAGTTCGAACACGCTCGTCGACCAGCGCCCGTTCTATTTCTCGCATATCGAAGTCGATCCGAGCAATCCCAACACCGTCTACACCGCATCGACGGCACTCGCGGAAAGTACCGACGGCGGCCTGCACTTCAAAGCGATCGCCGATAACGTGCACGGTGATTTCCACGCGATCTGGATCGCACCGAACGACCCCAAGCGCATGATCGTCGGCGAAGACGGCGGCTACGCGCTCACCGTCAACGGCGGACGCACCTGGGCGTTCTGGGCGAATCTTCCGATCGGACAGTTCTATCGCGTCGGTTTGGGAAACGACAACCCCTATACCATCTGCGGCGGCTTGCAAGATAACAACTCCTATTGCGGCCCCTCGAATTCACTCGACATGGCCGGGATCACGAACGCCGCCTGGTATGCCGTGGTCTATGACGACGACGGCCAGTGGGCGATCCCCGACCCGCACGACGCCAATATTATTTGGTCCGACGGCCAAGACGGTGCGCTCTTCCGCTTCAATCGCACATCGCGCGAGTACACGTTTGCAGAGCCGTACTTTACCAGCGTCCAGCAAGATTACAATATCGCCTCGAGCCCGTACCGCTTTAACTGGGAGTCGCCGATCGGCTTTGCTCCGTGGAATCCGCACGTCGTCTGGTTCGGCGGAAACGTCGTCTTTCAGACGACCGACCGCGGCCTCACCTGGAAACCCATCAGCCCCGATCTGACGCGAAACGACAAGGCGCACCAGGGGCCGTCGGGCGGCCCGATCACGCACGACGTTACCGGCGCCGAGTACACCGATACCATTCTCGATATCGAAGGTTCGCCGATCTCGCGCGGCGAGATTTGGGTAGGAACCGACGACGGGCTGGTGCAGCTGACGCGCGACGGCGGCGCGCATTGGAAGAACGTCACCCCGGCCGGCGCCGACCCCAACGGTCGTTTTGAAACCGTCGCGCCATCGCCGCTTCAGCGCGGAACCGCCTATGCGGTCGAAGATTCGCATCTCGTCGGCGACGATGCGCCGCAGGTTTGGGTAACCAGCGACTACGGCGCGCATTGGCGTTCGATCGTCGGCGGATTACCGCACGATCTCTGGACGCGCTCGATTCGCCCCGACATTCACAATCCGAACCTCGTCTATCTCGGAACCGAGGAGGGCGTGTGGATATCGTACGACCGCGGCGCGCACTGGCAGAGCTTCCGGAACAATATGCCTCCGGTCTCGGTACGCGATATCCGCATCCAACCGCAATTCGACGATCTCGTTATTGCAACGCACGGCCGTTCGATCTGGGTGATGGACGATCTTCGCCCGCTGCAACAGTTACCGAAAGCCGTGTCGGCCGGAGCGATGCTCTTCGCCCCCCGTACCTCCTACGAATACAATCTCACCAATAATACCGAAGGCACCTACACGAATTTCGCCGCGAAAAACCCGCCCTACGGCGTTCCGATCAGCTACTACCAAGCCAAGCCGCAGGCGCGCGTTCCGATGCTTGCGATTCTCGATTCCTCCGGACGCGTCGTCCGCACCCTCAAAGGCACCAACCGTGCGGGGCTCAACCGCATCGTCTGGAACTTTACGACCGCACCGCCCGTGAAATGGACCGGTGCGGCGAACCCCGCATTCGCCGGGCCCAGCGACGGCGCAACCGTCGTTCCGGGAAGCTATGCCGTCCGGGTGACGCTCGACGGACGTACGTTCGTGCAACGCTTCGCCGTCAAGCCCGATCCCCAGGCGACCGAGACGCTCGCGCAAATGCGGGAAAGCTACAACGCGTTCGAACATCTCAACAACCTCTATTCCAGCGTCGACACGATGCTGAACCACCTCGACACCGTCGCGAAGGCCATCGCGACCGAACCGAAGCTCTCGGGCCCGGCCGCTGCGACGCTCGCACGCGCGCGGAGCGAGCGCATCGCCGTCATGGCGCAACTCACCGCCAACTATACCAACAGCGAGGATTCCGTCTCACGGCCCGGTGCGCTACGCGAAAACCTCGACGGGGCGCTCAGCTCGCTGCAGTCGTTTCCGGTGCAAGGCATTATCACGCAAGCGGCCGCGCAGTTTTACGCGCGTATCGAAGCGGAATACCGCGCTGCACGCGGAGCCTACAACGCCTACGCTCGCTCCATCCCCGCGCTCAACACGCGATTACGCGCCGCCGGAGCCCGCGCGCTTCCTCTCCTTCCGCCGGAACGCTGAGGTGCGGAAGCGCACCTCGGTCTCCTCCGAGATAGCGTTTCGAGGGCTACGCGTCGGCGTCGGCATTCTCTTTTTGATTTTCGCGCAATACAAAGTCTTTGGAACGCAGTTCACGCAGGGCGGCGGATTCCAAATGTGGATCGACCGGTTCCTCTCCCAACATGCCGTCTATCCCTTCATGGTGCCGGTCTTGCAAAATTTCGTGTTGCCGCACGCAACCGTCATTGCCTACCTTGCAGCATACGGAGAACTTGCAATCGGCCTCGCGCTCGTCTCCGGCTACCTCGTGCGAATCGCGAGCATTTCCGGAACGATCTATATGCTCGCCTTATTATTTTCATCGAACTACCCCGGCGCCGGGGCTCCACTTTGGGAGTACTTCGGAGCCTCGCTCAATCACCTCGTGCTCGCGATGTGTTTTGCGGCATTTGCCGCCGCCGACTCGCCAAGGCGGCTATTCGTTCTCTAGCGCGATACGTTCGGCGAGCAAGGCTTCAACGCGTCCGCGCGCATTCCAATAGAGGGTATCGGTGGGACCGTGCGAGGATGCAACTGCGTGGAGTTCGTCGTGTGCTTCGTGCAAGGGCGTACCCTGTAGCCCCTGCCGAGTGATGTAGTGCGCCAGGCTTGAAGGCATGCTCAAAAAATTATCGAGCAGCTCGCGCCATGGACTCAAACTCAATAACTGCAGATGCCAGAGCATATTCGTCGCAAATGCTCCGAGCGCGGTTTTCGGCTGCGTGCGATCGACGCTCAGGGTGAATCGTTTCGCCCAATCCGCGAGCTCGGTCGCCTTCATCGGGGGAGCTATCGCGTACCCTTGCCCCATGTTTGCACTGAGAATTACCGCCGCTTCGACGAGGCCGGCATTTTCGAGCCCTTCAACGGTGACGGGAATCCCGAAATCGTGACTGAGACGCGTGAGGTAGTGAATGAACCCCAGTGCTTTTCGCGGCGTCTGAGAGGAATTACTCACCAGCCCTTGATCGATTTTCATTTCATCGAAGGTAATGCGATCCATGCGCAAGAGCGAGCTATACCCCGAGCCCAGGTCGTCTTCGGCGAGACAGACACCCATCGTGCGTAATGCATCGGTGATCGTCGTCGGTGCGCCGACGTGGTCGACGGTTCCCGTTTCGAGAAGTTCGAGCGTGATGCGCGTTGGATCGGCATTGGTGCGCGCGAGCGTTTCGCGGAGAATATCGAGGTACCGGGGATCCTTGATTCCTTGCGGCGGCAGGTTGATGGATATCGCGGTGACGACCCCCTGCGATTCCCATGTGCGGAGCGCTTCGACGCCCCGATCGAGCCCCTGCGCGAAGAGACGTTGCAGCTCCCATTCTCCGAACGCCGGTAAAAACTGAGAGGGCGGAACGATCTCACCCCGTGCGTTACGTAGGCGCGCTAGCGCTTCGACTTTATGCAACCGGCCGTTCGCGAGATCGACGATCGGTTGAAAATGCATCTCCAGGCCGTCGTGCTGCAGCAACTCGCGCCACTCTAAACGACTTCCCTGAGGGACGACGACGAGACTCTGCTGATCTCGTTGCGCCAAACGCGCAAACGCATGCCCGAGCGCGCGTTGGAGATGTTCGATTAACGTCTGCCGTAGCGGGGTGATGAAGTGGCCCGTCAGATCGCTCCAAAGTTGAATCAACAATTGCGGGCGGTCGTCGTTATCGAGTACCGGAATGGTCGCCGCCGAACGAAGTTGAAATTCGGCGAGCATCTCCTGCCAGACCGCCATCGCCGGATCGAGCGCCATGGCAAGCGTATGCTCGACCGCACCGCTACGCCACGCACGGCCGCTGGGCCCTTTCCCCGTCGGTCGATCGGCATGAATGCTGATCGGCGGAGCTTTCCCCGCCGCGAGCATATCGAGATAGCGACGCGCTTTCTCCCCTGCGGTAACTTCATATTGCAGGTTGCCAAGTGGATCGGGGCGCGAGATCGCGCCGGTGGAGATCCCGTCGAGCGCAACGATACTCTCGAGTACACCGCTTGCCAGGTCGATGAACGTCGTGGATGAGGCGATAAGTTGATCGATGCGCTGGAGCGCGGCGTGCTGCTTCTCGTGCAATTCACGCGCTGCATCGAGCTGTTCGTGGAGTTCGATACTCAGGCGTTGGTCGAGCACCTCGCGGAACGCGCGAAAGTCGCGTTGCGTGAGCCGCGAAAGATCCAAAATCAGGTGCCGATAGTGCTCGTACGCATCGACGATCCAGCCCGGCTCGACGCCCGTGAGGGAGTGAATGCGCCCGACCGCTCGCGCCGATGCCCGGTGCATCTCCTCGGCGAGCGCAGGATCGAACATTCGGCGTAGATGAGCGGCCTGGCGCTCTTGCAAGCGTGCGTACTCTTCGGGTGTCAGGTGCGCGAGCAGCGTCGACGGCCCCGGCCGGGCGGCGAGATCGTCGTAAAACTCGACGACGAATTGCTTGGTGACGGCATCGAGGTAGGGCGCTACAGCACGCAGCACGGCACCGGCATTGGCACCGTAGGCATCGGTACGATCGAGCCTGCTCACGACGTCCCCTTACGCTCCCACGAAAGGTGGTTGCCGCTCGATCGAAGCTTTCCTTTCCAACGCACGAACCGAGGGAGCTGCGACGCGATCCATCGGTGAAACCGTTACAAATTATCGGCGCTCTCGCCTTGAACGATGGGGGAGTCTGCGGATAATAGGGAAGCCAGCCTCTATTGACTTTGAAGGAGCGTGCCCCGATGTCTGAAGCAAAATGCCCATTCCACCAGCCCGGTGGCGCCGGCCCCTCGACTGCGGACTGGTGGCCGAACCGTTTGCCGCTCGATGTCCTCAGGCAAAACTCCGAGAAATCGGACCCGATGGGCGAGGCGTTCGATTATCGAACGGAATTCCTCAGCCTCGATCTTGCGACGGTCAAACGCGATCTGCATGCATTGATGACCGATTCGCAAGAGTGGTGGCCCGCCGACTTCGGGCACTATGGTCCGCTCTTCATTCGCATGGCCTGGCACGGCGCGGGAACCTATCGCATCGGCGACGGCCGCGGCGGAGCGGGCACCGGGCAGCAGCGTTTTGCGCCGCTCAACAGTTGGCCCGACAACGTCAACCTCGATAAAGCCCGTCGCTTGCTCTGGCCGATCAAACAAAAATACGGTCGCAAACTTTCGTGGGCCGACCTCATGATTCTCGCCGGAAACGTCGCGCTGGAATCGATGGGATTCAAAACCGTCGGTTTCGGCGGCGGGCGCGCCGATGTGTGGGAGCCCGACAATTCGGTCTATTGGGGCCCGGAGAACGCATGGCTCGCCGACAAACGCTATAGCGGTCAACGCGATCTCGAGAATCCGCTCGCTGCGGTGCAGATGGGGCTGATCTACGTGAACCCCGAGGGCCCTAACGGCAATCCCGACCCGCTCGCCGCCGCGATCGATATTCGCGAGACGTTCAAGCGCATGGCCATGAACGATGAAGAGACGGTCGCGCTCATCGCCGGTGGGCACACCTTCGGTAAAACCCATGGTGCGGGCCCGGCAACCTTCGTCGGCCCCGAACCCGAGGCCGCGGGGATCGAAGAGCAAGGACTCGGCTGGAAGAGCAGTTTCCGCTCCGGGAAGGGCGCCGACACCATCGGCGGCGGCCCGGAAGTAACGTGGACGAAGACGCCGACGAAATGGGATAACGATTTCTTCGAGACCCTCTTCGGATACGAGTGGGAGTTAACGCAGAGCCCGGCCGGCGCGAAACAGTGGACGGCGAAGAACGGTGCGGGTGCCGGCACGGTTCCCGATGCGGCGGATCCGAAGAAGTTTCACGCACCGACGATGCTGACCACCGATCTCGCCCTGCGGTACGATCCGACCTACGAAAAAATATCGCGCCGCTTCTACGAACATCCCGACGAATTCGCCGACGCCTTCGCGCGGGCGTGGTTCAAGCTAACGCATCGCGATATGGGGCCGCGCGCCCGCTATCTCGGGGCGGAGGTTCCAGCGGAGGCGTTGATCTGGCAAGATCCGGTGCCCCACGCAAGCGGCGACCCGATCGACGCCGACGATATCGCGGCGCTCAAGGCCGAGGTTCTCGCATCGGGCATCTCGATCGCGCGAGCGGTCGCGACGGCATGGGCGGCAGCCTCCACATTTCGCGGCTCCGATAAGCGCGGCGGCGCAAACGGGGCGCGGATTCGCCTCGCTCCGCAAAAGGATTGGGCGGTCAACGAACCGGCGCATCTCGCCGCGACGCTTGCAGCGCTGGAGAAAATTCAGGATCGCTTCAATCGCGACCACGCCGGGAAGAAGGTGCTTTCGCTCGCCGACCTGATCGTGCTCGCGGGCTGTGCGGCCGTAGAGAAAGCGGCGAAGAACGCCGGCGTCGACGTGCGCGTGCCGTTTACACCGGGGCGCACCGATGCGACGCAAGCGATGACCGACGTCGAATCGTTCGCCGTGCTCGAACCCCAGGCCGACGGTTTCCGCAACTATATCAAGAGCGAGAACGGGGTTCCCGCCGAAGTGCGGCTGATCGATAAAGCGCAATTACTGACGCTGACGCCGCCGGAGATGACGGTGTTGATCGGCGGGATGCGCGCGCTGGGCACCAACGTCGGCGCTACGAAGCACGGCGTTTTCACGACGCGCCCTGAGATGCTGACCAACGATTTCTTCGTGCATCTGCTCGACATGGGAACCACCTGGACGCCGACGTCGGAGAAAAACGAGCTCTTCGAAGGGCGCGACCGCAAGAGCGGCGCGCTCAAATGGACCGGGACGCGCGTCGACCTCATCTTCGGATCGAACTCCGAGCTCCGGGCGCTCGCCGAGATCTACGGCTGCGCCGACGCGCACGAGAAGTTCGTCGCGGATTTCGTCGCGGCATGGAACAAGGTGATGAATCTCGACCGCTTTGAGGTCGCTGCCGCGGCCCGGTGAGGCTGAGGGAAGGCAGCCTCACGCACCGAATGGATCCTGCGCTGCTACGTCGAGAGGAGAGCCTCGGAATGAATCGATTTTTGATTGCGGCCACCGCCGCATTTGCGCTGATGATTCCCGCTGTGGTATCAGCGAGTACGCCCGCCGGATCCTACGCGGCCTTTACTTCATCGGCGACCAAACAGCCGGGCCTCTTCACCATCCTACGCAAGAACGGGCATGTTTATATCGATCTGAGCGATGCACAACTCAATACCGATTATCTTGAGACAATCGTTCCGGGAAATGGTATCGGTGGAGATTTCATCGTTTGGGGCAATACCGATCACCTTCCTGCGATGTTGGTCCGTTTCGAACGTGCAGGCGACGGCATTGCAATCGTATGGCCGAACTCTTCGTTTATCGCGCCGAATAGTCCGTCGGGAGAGCTCGCCGTACATTATAACTTTCCGCAGTCGGTCGTCGGCGTCGGCAAGATCGTCGCGCAAGGCGACGGGCACATCGTCTTCGATGCCTCGCCGCTTTTTCACGATGAACTCGATCTCGATCAGATCATCAATAGTTCGCTGCACACCACGCCTGCAACGGCATATCATCTCGACCCGTCGCGCACCTATTTCGGCGCAACGAAAGCTTTCCCGAAAAATATCATCATCGACGTCAAACAGCTCTGGGCGACCGACGCGCCGCACGTAGCGCCCGACACCGCCCCTGATGCGCGAAGCCTGCAAATGAAAGTCGTCTATAATTTCGCGCAACTTCCCCAAGACAACTATCGCCCACGCTTCGCAGAAGATCGCGTGGGGATTTACGACGACGTCTACATGGATTTTGCATCGTCGGCCGATACCGCGCGCAGCCGCTACCTGCGCTATTTGGTGCGCTGGAATTTCGCGCCAGCCGATCCCGGTAAACCATCGCATGCGACGCATCCGATGGTTTTCTACATGAGCAACACCGTCCCGGTGAAGTATCGCAAACCGATTCGCGACGCGGTGATGCGCTGGAACCTCGCCTTCGAACGGCTCGGAATCCTCGATGCGATTGAAGTCAAACCGCAGCCGAACGATCCGAACTGGGATCCCGATGACATCCGTTACAACGTCTTGCGCTGGGTCACCGAGGCTAGCCCGAGTTTCGGCGCCGACTCACAAACGCTCTTCGATCCGCGCACCGGCGAGGAGTTTCGCACCGGCATTCTGATCTCGGCCGATAGCGCCGCGTTCGCTGCCGATACCTGGCGGGACATCGTCGACCCGGTTCGCTACGGACGTAACACCGATCCGGTTCCCGCAGGGTTTATCTACGACAGCTTCCAGGCAGAAATAATGCACGAGACCGGGCACGATCTCGGCATGCAACACAATTTTATCGGCCACGATGCCTACACCGCCAAAGATTTACAGAATCCCGCCTTCACTGCGAAATACGGCATCGCAACGACGGTGATGGAGTACGCGCCGCTCAATATCTGGCCAAAAGGCTACGGACAAGGCAGCTACTATCAGACGGTGCTCGGCCCCTACGATTATCATGCGATGAAATATGCCTACGGTTACATTCCAGGCGCGACGACGCCGGAAGAAGAGTTGCCGACACTCGAACGTTGGGCCTCGGCATGGTCGAACCCGCTCTATCGCTACGCATCGGATGAGGATGTTTCGTGGTTCAACGGGCATGCCAGCGATCCGCGCGCGGAACAAGAAGAGCTGACCAACGATCAGCTCGGCTGGACGGTGGTGCAATTAAAGATGGATCGAGCGTTAATGGACCGCGAGACGCAGCTGCTGCCGCAGAGCGGACATGCGTATCAAGAGGCGACCGATGCGTTTCGCGCGATCTTCTATCGCTACATCTCGCTCGTTTCGAGGTCGGCGCACTGGATCGGCGGGCAATACCTCTCACGCGCGCACCGCGGCGATCCCGGCGCCCAGCCGCCGATCGTCCCGGTTCCGCTCGCAATGCAACAGCGCGCATTCAATATCCTGAATTCGTACTTACTCTCCGACCGCGAGTTCAACTTCTCGCCGCAGGTTCTCAATAAGCTCGGCTATTCCGAGTGGGCCGGCTACGGCTATGTCGGGTGGGAGGGCTACGGAAATCTCCCCGTTTGGGCCTACAATCCCCCGCAACGCCACGATTTTTCGATCGTCGATGATATCGGCAACGCGCAACGTGGCGCCATCGACTACGCATTTGCGCCCACGGTGCTCGCGCGGCTCGAACAGAACCCGCTGGAATCGATCGGACCGACGATGACGCTCGCCGATCTCTTCTCGTGGATGCAGGGTGCGGTCTACCGCGAACTGGGGTCGCCGCATCTGCACACCATCTCGCTTCTGCGTCGCAATCTGCAGGCGATCTACGAAGGAAAACTGATCGCCCTCGCGACCAAACCGCAGCCCGGTACGCCGCCGGACGCGCAGGCCTTAGCGCAGTTCGAGTTACAGCAGCTCGCGCGTTCTGCTGCCGCTCGCGCGCGCACCGGCGGTCTCGACGAAGTGACGCGCGCGCACCTGGCGACGCTCGCGCGGCGTGCGAATGCCGCTTTGCACGGGAAGGTTTAGCGGCGGCGGCGCGAGCTGCTGTAGACTTTCCGCGGCTTGGGAGCGACGGCCGGAATCTCGGGGAAGAGCGGATTGATTTCGCGCTCGAGACGCCGGCCCAGCGTGTACTCGATCTTTAAAATGAGCGGCTCTTCCTCGGCGGAAACAAAGGTGATCGCATCGCCGCTCGCTTTCGCGCGCGCCGTGCGCCCGATACGATGCACGTAATCCTCGGCGATTAACGGCACGTCGTAATTCACCACGTGTCCGAGTTCGACGATATCGATTCCGCGTGCGGCGATATCGGTCGCGACGAGCACGCGAATCTTCCCGCTCTTGAGGCTTTCGAGCGCGCGCGTACGCTGCGCTTGAGAACGATCCCCGTGGATGAGATCGGTGGGAATGCGCTGTTTGCTCAGCGCTGCCGCGAGGCGATTGGCACGCGATTTCGTGCGGGTGAAGGCAATCGCGCTATAGATGTTATTGTCTTTGAAAAGCTCCAACAAGAGCTCGGTCTTCTTCTCTTGCGGCACCGAATAGATGCGTTGCGTCAACATCTCGATCGGCGGATGCTCCGCAGCGAGTTCGATGCGCACCGGGTCGCGGAGAATCTCGCCAACGAGTACCGAGATCGCCGAGGGCAGCGTCGCCGAGAAAAAGAGCGTCTGGCGTTTCGCGGGAAGCACGCGGAGCAGGCGGCGGACCGAGGGGAGAAAGCCCATGTCGAGCATCCGATCGGCCTCGTCGAGCACGAACGTTTCGATCGCATCGAGCCGTATATCGCCGTTGCTGAGATGGTCGAGCAGCCGCCCCGGCGTCGCGACGATAATCTCGGTCCCGGAGGCGAGCGCCGCGAGCTGTCGGCCAAAGGAGACGCCGCCGTAGATTGCGGCGACGCGCAGCGTGGTATGGCGCACCAGGGCACCGAGATGGACGGCGATTTGCTCGGCGAGTTCGCGGGTCGGTGCGAGGACGAGCGCGCGCGTGGTCCCGCGCGGACGATCGAGCAATCGCGCGATCAGCGGGAGGCCGAACGCCGCCGATTTGCCGCTACCGGTCTGCGCAGAGGCAAGAACGTCGCGCCCGGCGAGCGCGGGCGGTATTGCTTGCAGTTGAATCGGGGTCGGTTCGGTGAAGTTGAGGTCGGCGACCGCGCGCAGCAACGCCGGGGGCAGGCCGAGTTCGTGAAAGGTTTGCATGAATGTCGATACTTTCGAGCGTGCACAAAACGATCGCACGATATGTCGAAAGCTCGGCGCGGGGGTGAATTTTACCCAGCATGGCACAAGGTCGCACCTGCCGTCAAGCACTTTCCTCCGGACCGCGCTGAGAACGACTCACCTGCGCACGCACGTGCAGCCAATCGACGAGAATCCACGCGCCGGCGGCGATGCCGAAGTTCTCTGCGAACTCCGTCCAGTTCCCCGGCAGATGGGGTTGCGCGACGATCTGCGGCAACCACACCGCGAGACCGAAGATCGCCAGCATTGCGGTGAGCAGTTGCAAGGCGAGCACGCGCAGGAGCCCGGTGAGAATCGCAATCGCCGCAAGGGCAAACGCGATCGTCGTGAAGATCGTCCAGAACATCTGTCCAAACGGCATCCACGCAGGCACGAGCGATGCGGTGTATTGCAGGTAGACGACCTGCGCGATGGCATAGGACGCCACGCAGAGCCCGAAGAGCAACATCGTCCCGCGCACCAATCGATCGTTTGGAACTTCGCCGGTACGCTCGACCAAAATCAGGGCGCCTGAAATAATGCCGAGCACTTCAAAGATACCGATCCAAGCGGCGGGATGCACGATGCTTCCCGGAATTTGCAGGAGCACGAAAACGCCGAGCGCTACGGCGATCGCCGCGGCCCCGAGACGCATCGTCACGCGCAAGAGCACGAGCGTGCCGCCGACGATATAGGCGATTCCCAGGCATACGAGGACGATCGTATGTAGTCTTCCGTCACCGAGAACGAGATGTTCTTCCGAGGGCGTCAGACGGTGCCAGTAGAGCGCGGCGGCGCCGAAGAGCAGCATCGAGAGCCCGAGTACGCGGAAACCCCAATCTTTTTTCATCGCACGGACCTCCACGGCTTCGGGTCGCGCCCGGCAACTCGACCGCGACCGAGAGCCTTCCGTTCCGATTGTCGGCGCTGTCGAGGAGTCCTGCGAAGGCCGCTCTAGCGGCGGCGGCACGATGCGGCGGGATTTCGAAATACCTAGCCGAACCGAGCGGCATGAAGAAGTACATCTCTCTCCTCTCTCTATGCATTTTCATTTCCCTCGTGCCGAGCACGGCACGCGCGGCGACCGGGACGGAGTTCATCAACGCGGTGCGCTCGTTCGTCAGCACCGGCTTAGCGAACGCCGATTCGAACTTCGCTTCGCTGCGCGGCACGCCGATCCAAGAGCCGCTCGGCACGCACTTTCACGTAACCACCGCATTCGGCGCCTTTCTGCCGGATTGCCATATCTCGGGCTATCTACCGCCGAGCTTCCCGTCGGGAAAGTGGGTGCTTTCGTGCAGCTCGCCGGGGCTAGCGGCAAGCAATGCCGGCCTGCTTCGCAGCTTGGTGTACACCGGAGTGATTCGCGCGTTGCCGCTCTGTTTCACGCGTACCCTCAATCCGCTGCTTCTCAACGGTGAGGATTTCCGTTGGGATTGTCACCACGCCACGCATGGAATCTCCGTCGACGTGAGCAGCTTCCCAACCCACGACGGTTACATCAGTTTTCTCTTAGAGGTTTACAACTATCTCGGCGCGCCGCCGCCGGTCTCGCTCGGCCCCTCGCCTGCACCTTCGCCCACGCCGATCGTCATCACGGTCGCGAAACCCGTGCCGACCCTCACGATGGGCGGCGTCCAAGTCGCGTACGCCGATTATTTGACCCTCGTCGTCGCCGAGCAAGCGGCGTTCCTGAAGGGCAAGGCGGGGCTCGTTCATGCCGTCGAGATTCTCAAAGGCGGCGATGAAATGCCGCCATCTTTTCCGTATTGGGCCTACGCCGGTAAGACGACGCAAAACGGCGTTCCCACCGTCACGACATGGGTCTGCGGTAATTTGAGCCCCACGGAGCAGCGGGCGGCGCTGACCGACGGAACGCTGATGGGACTGCTGGACTCCGGGCTCGGCGGGCCCGCGCTGCAAAAAGCGTACGCCGCCGCGAGCGCCGCCGATGCCGCGCTCGGCCCGAACGCCGCCGATCCGTTCGCCAATCGGCGCCGATTCGTTCTCGAAATTTCAAGGTATTTTTCCTAGCCGAGCACTCGGCGTGAAGCCGCAATCGCGTCGCGAAGCACTCGTGAAGCGGCCTTCGCTGCGCGTTCCCTTCCCGGCGCTACACTCGGGGCATGATCGCACGTGAACGGACTGCAAACGCCTTCCTCACCGAGCTTTTCGGGCTCACCATGAAGGTCGCCGTCGTGACCGGCGCCGGGAGCGGCATCGGCCATGGAATCGCCCGCTACCTGGCGGGCGCCGGCGCCGACGTCGTTATTGCCGACCTCAGCTTGGATGCCGGGGCCCGGGTCGCCGACGAACTCAACGCCGCACGCCCCGAGAGCGCCCTCGCGCTCCGCACCGACGTCAGCGACGAAGCGAGCGTCGCCGCGACGATGCGACAGAGCATCGAACGCTTCGGGCGGGTCGATATCCTCGTCAACGACGCCGGCATCTTTCCGACGACGCCGATCGCCGAGATGACGCTGCAAGATTGGGAGCGCGTGCAGGCCGTCAACTTGCGCGGAACGTTCTTGTGCTTGCGCGCCGCGGCGCTACAGATGCGCAAGCAAGGCAGCGGCGGACGGATCATCAACATCTCCTCGATCGATTCGCTGCATCCGTCGATGGTCGGCCTCGCGCACTACGACGCAAGCAAAGGCGGCGTCAACATGCTCACGCGCAGCGCCGCGCTCGAATTCGGCGCCGACAAGATCACGGTCAATGCGGTGCTGCCTGGGATGATCGCGACCGAAGGTGTCGCTGCAATGACGAAAGGTTCGCCCGGTGCGATGGCACAAACCACCGCAAGCTTCGGGGCGCGAACCGTGCTCGGACGCGTCGGCACGCCCGAAGATATCGCCGCGTGCGTGTTGTTCCTCGCGAGCGAGGCCGCCGGCTACATCACGGGACAAACCCTCGTCTGCGACGGCGGCTACCTCATCGGGTAGGCGCGCTCAATCCGATTCGAGGCGCACCTGCTTCCACGTACCGTCGCCTTGAACCGCATAGCGCACTTTCACGTTCTCCGGGTGACGGGTACCCAACAGTTATGCCACTTTTCGAGGCAAAAGGGTAGTTTGTTCGAGTGACCGGGCAAACCCCTCTGGGGTCTGTTGCCCCAGCGCCCGGTGCGGTCGGTTGGTGTTGTAGTCGACCCGCCAGCGTTCGATTTCTTCGCGAGCCTCGCTGAGCGAATCGAAGGTATTTTCGTTGAGGCATTCGTCGCGGAACTTCCCATTGAAGCTTTCAACATAAGCATTCTGGGTCGGTTTCCCTGGAGCGATGTAATGCAGACGGACGTCCCGATCGCGAGCCCATGCAAGCATGGCCAGGCTCGTCAGCTCCGTCCCGTTGTCCATCACGATGGTTTCGGGATATCCACGTCCGTCGGCGATCGCGTCGAGTACGCGGGCTACACGGGTCCCCGGCAGCGAGGTGTCGACCTCGATCGCCAAGCATTCGCGCGTGAAGTTATCGATGACGTTGAGCGTTCTGATCTTGCGACCGGTTCGCAGCGTGTCGTGCACGAAATCCAGCGGCCAGCGCGAATTGATCTTGGAAACAGCGTGGGCTGGATTACCGCGTCCCAGAGCAACTCGGCGTTTTGCCCGACGGCGAACCTGCAGCTTCGCCTCGCGATAGACGCGGAGGATCTGCTTGACGTTGTCCTTGATCCCCTCACGGCTCAGCAGCACCGTGAGCCGCCGAAATTCGAACCGGCGGCGCTCGGCCGCCAGTTCCTCAAGACGCTTTCTCAAGTCAACGTCGTCTGGCCGGCGACGAACGTATCGGACCATTCGCCGATTGGCTCTGAGATAACGGCATGCTTGTCGTTCGCTGATGTCGAGCATCTTCTGGATCACCTGCACTCCTCGACACCGCTGTGCCGGCGTTAGAAGTTTCCCTCGGAAATGATCTTCAGCGCGTCGATGTTGAGCGTGAGATCGGCAACGATACGTTTCAGACGCCGGTTTTCGTCTTCTAGCCCGCGCAACTTCGCGACGTCGCTGACCTCAAGGCCACCGTATTTGGCTTTCTACTTGTAAAACGTGTTCGGGCTGATGCCGTGTTGACGGCACAGATCCTTCGTGTTTGCGCCAGCCTCCGATTCTTTGATGATGCCGACGATCTGGGTTTCAGTAAAACGTGACTTTCTCAAGGCAGTTCCTTTCGGGACCAAGGCCCCTGGATTTCTGCCTCGAAAAGCGGATCACTTTATTGGGCACCCGTCAGAAGTTCTATCACGCTACGAAAATACGCCCGCTCCACAAAAATCACTGGCCGCATGACGGGACCTAGCCCACTTTCATACACCACTTCCTGGGACACGATCCGCGAGGCACAGTATTTTGACCTTTCTTAGTTGAGGCAGCTAATACGTGATTTCAGAGGATTGTTTGCAGACTAGCAGCCAGACCCAGCGGTAATATGATATGGCTCATCAAGGGGCAAGTATACCTCGTTTCGACAAGTAGCGTGGTTTAGGATCCCATAAATTACAGCAGCGCAGGGCCCGTAAACCGCGTTATACATGATTATCCTACCTTGAATCTTTGCAAAGCGCAGGGTTTTTGTTTTATCGCTCTCTTTCAAGCGTTTCACCCACACCATTTGCTTTTCAGAGAGTCGCGGAACGCCAACCTTTCCGATATCGTAAACAGAGTAACTAGGTGGCCCTAATCTTCCTTTTACACCGCATCTTACACCCCCCTCGTAGGGAATTGCAGTACCCACAATCTCGTATGGACCTTGTGGCGAAGACGGGGCGGATGGCGATTGCCCGACAGCCACCCTATGGTTTGTCGCTTGCGGCGCATTACATGATGCGAGAGTTAATGCCGCAATAATGCATCCGATGTCGGAAAAATGGAATCTCACGCTCTAATCCTTTTTGAAAGTATTCGTTGTTTCACAGGTTACTGCTACGAATAAAAATATCCAGGATGCAATGACGGAAGGATGACGAAGGCCATTAGGTCCCATGCGATATGCATTGCTATCGTTAGGTAAACGTTGCGACGCCATGCATATAGGAGCACAAAAGGGATGGTCTGCATGCTAATTGAGGCGGCATCCTGCAGACCATAACGGGAGATGTGTGTGAATCCAAAAATACATTGAGTCGAGACAACTGCAAGTATAGGGTTCCGAAGAAGCGGCAACATTCGTTCGTAAAGATAGCCACGAAACGCAAGTTCTTCCATAATCGGCTGTGTAATGGCGTCCGCAATCCGCAATTGCACGGGTATCCAATAGACAAAACGTGTTTCGTAAACATCGTATACCTCGTGAGAATGAGCAGTTGCGATATTGAATAGTGCGACGATAGCTATACATGCACCTAGCAATATCGCATCCTTAATTGGAGTCTTCCTTAAGCCCAGGGATAACGATGGCTGCTTTTCGATTACAACGACGGACAAAACAAGCGTAATCGGTAACGCAGTCGAAAGAACAAGGATCCACAACTGTGAAAGTGGAATCCACGGCATGATAAAAATAACGGCAAAACTCGCGAAAGAAATCGGCTGAAAAGCCGCGCTCGGCGTAATGCTTCTTATGGTCGGCTGCGGTGAAACTTCACGGATCATTACGTTAACGAAGTTCGAGGGGCGGGGAAAGGAACGCGTCCGGATTTGTGCGCAATTTCGGGCAAACTCATTTGAGCTGATCGCTCGTCGGCTACGTCGCCAAGGCTAGCTTCAGGCTCTCGGGTGACATATACCGCCTTTCGCTCATCCAGTCCTCGCGCTGCTCGATCAAGACCATCGTGATGATACGCAGCGCCGATGCCTCCGACGAGAAGATCCCGATCGAGCGGGTGCGCCGCCGAATCTCCCGGTTGAGGTGTTCGATCGGATTCGTCGTCGAAGATCTCGACCGCTTTCTTGAGCGTCCCACCATAGCGTTCCCGAAAATCTTGCATGGTGCGAGCGGCGTTTACTTGCGAGAACTGAGTGAACACGCTACGCAGCACTGCTGCGACCTGGAGTTTGTAATTTTGCGGGACAGATGCAAGAATATTGCGACCGAAACGGACCGTGCAGCGCTGCCAGGATGCACCCTGCAAAACCGTGGCGATGGGCGCTTTCACGCCTTCATGCGCGTCGCTGATCGCCAGCTTAACGCCGGCCAATCGGCGCTTCTTTAAGCTCCGCAGGAACGCCGTCCAACTCTCCTTGCTCTCGGTGTCCACGACGTCGATCCCGAGTACGTCACGGTGCCCGTCGGCGCCGACGCTGTAAGCGATCACCACGGCGTTAGCGACGACACGATCCTCGATCCGCAGCTTTTCGTAGAGCGCATCAAACCAGACATAGGGGTCAGCTTGCGTCAATTCACGCATGCGAAACGCGGTCGGGGTAGCGTCGAGTTCTTGGCAGAGCGCCGGAATGAAGCTGGCCCGCTTTCGCGGCGCGTCCCGGCCGTGCAAACGCCGCGCTGGATAATGCCCTTCGATACGCTGGCCTTCGGCGGCTACTCAGGGTGGCAGCGTGGCGGCCGCGCCGCATTCTTCGCGAGCGAGGCCGGGATACTGGACTCGCCCTTCGACTCGCACATCATGTGCTCGCTCAGGGTGACGGTTCTCGTCTCAGCATGACGGGGTGAAATACCGAAAACCCACCCCGTCGTGGGGTGAGTTTTCGGTATTTGGCTCCGGATGCTGGACTCGAACCAGCGACCCGCTGATTAACAGATAGCCCTAGGCCTTT
>JAJYRI010000003.1 GCA_021794175.1 bacterium | reverse complement strand
GTTTCGGAAAGCGGGCCGTGAAGAGCTTGCGGCCAAAGAAGACGCCGAGCGAGAGATTCTCCTCGCCTATCTTCCCGCGCAGAAATCGCGGGCGGAGATCGAAGCGATCGTCGCCGCCGCTCTCACCGCCATCCCCGAAAGCGGGTGCAATCAGGGCGCGGTCATGAAGGCCGTGATGCCGCAGCTCAAAGGGCTCGCCGACGGGAACCTCGTGCGCGAGGTCGTCACGGCTGCGCTCGCCGAGCGCGGCGCGTAACTTCCGCCTCCGTGGCGGGTAGATACCGCCATGTGGAGTCTTCGCCTCCGAATCATCCTTGCCGGTAGCCTGATCGCGCTCGCCGCCTTCGGGGCGGCGCGCGCGAGCGCTACCTCTGCGCCGGTCGTTCTCGTTCCGATCTCCGGGTCGGTCGATCGAGGGACCGAACAGCTCGTCCTCCGCGCGATCGCTCTCGCCGCGAGCACGCACGCCCGCGCGCTCGTGCTCGATATCAACAGCTCCGGTGGGCTCGATAGCGTTCTCGCGCCGATCCGCACGGCGATTCGGAACGCACCGCTTCCGACGCTCGCCTACGTCTCCGGGCACGCCTATAACAGTGCCTCGCTCATCGCGCTCGCCGCGCGGCGCGTCCTCCTCGCGCCCGATGCAACGATCTCCACGCCCGCGACGGCGAGCAGCAGCGGAATCCTCGTGCTCGATAGCGCGGAGGCCGTCCAAGCGCATATCGCAGCGGGAATCGCCCCGACGTTGCAGGATGCTCTGTCGAGCGAACGGTTGGGAAGCGCTCCCGTCGTGGAGGTCCCGATCACGCTCGCGGAGCGCATCGCCGGTTTCGTCAGCGAGCCGCTCGTCGCCGGGATCCTCATCGGCCTCGGTTTGCTCGGCCTGCTGGTCGAGATGCAAACGCTGCACGGACTCGCGGGATTTATCGGCATCGCCGCGCTCGCGATCTATTTTAGCTCGCAGCTCTTTTCAGGCTTCGCCGACTGGCTCGTTGCGCTCGTTGCAATCCTCGGCGTGATCGGCATTCTCTGGGAGCTCCATGTCGTACCGGGACATACGCTCCCCGGCGCCCTCGGAGCGCTCTTGCTCCTCGGTGCGCTGCTCTTTTCTTTCGGAACGCCGTACCTCATCGCCGGCGTCGAAGCGCTCGCGACGGCGATCGTGCTCGCAACGATCGGCTTCACGATGGCGCTCCGCGCCTTTCCGGAGAATGCCTGGAGTTCGCGGCTTGCGCTTGCGGCGGTACAGGGCCCCGATTTCGTCACCGCGCCGAACCGCTTCGATCTGCTGGGAAAGAGCGGGATGGCGCTTACCTACCTCCGCCCTGCCGGTCATGGACTCTTCGACGGCGAACGCGTCGACGTGTTGACCGAGGGCGAGTTTATCGCCGCCGGTACGCCGATTCGCGTGACGCGCGTCGAAGGGGCACGCATCTTTGTCGAACCGATACCCTTCCCCCGTGAAAGGATTACTTCATGATTGCGGTCAGCGCAGCGGTCCTCATTTTCGTCGCGGTAATTTTGTTCTTTGTCTTCCTCTACTATTTTCCGCTGGGCTTGTGGATTCGCACGATCGCCGCCGGCGTTCCTCTGGGAATTATTTCTTTGGTGCGCATGCGCCTGATCGGCATTCCACCGGGCGTTATCGTGACGAATTACGTGCGTGCGCGCAAGGCCGGTCTCGACCTGTATGTCGACCAGATGCAGTCGCATTATCTCGCGGGCGGAAACGTCGAAAACGTGACGTTGGCGATGATCGCCGCGCAACGGGCACAGATTCCGTTGGAGTGGCAGCGTGCCGCCGCGATCGATCTTGCCGGTCGCAATGTCGTCGAGGCGCTGCAGATGTCGGTCAACCCGAAGGTGATCGAGACGCCGACTTTCCAAGGCGTCGCACAGAACGGTATTCAGCTCAACGTCAAGGCACGCGTAACGGTACGCAGCAATCTCGACCGGTACGTCGGCGGCGCCGGCGAGCCGACGATCATCGCGCGCGTGGGTGAGGGCGTCGTTGCCGCCGTCGGTGCCGCCGTCGATCACAAAGAGGTCCTCGAATATCCCGATCGCATCAGCAAAGCGGTGCTCAGCAAAGGGCTCGATGCCGGAACGGCGTTTGAGATCGTCTCGATCGATATCGCCGATGTCGACGTCGGTAAGAACATCGGGGCGGAACTGCAAACGAGCCAGGCCGAAGCCGATCGACGGATCGCTCAAGCGAAGGCCGCCGAACGGCAGTATGCAGCCATGGCCTCCGAGCAGGAGCAGAAAGCCGAAACGCAGGCGATGCGCGCGCGCGTCGTCGAGGCGGAGGCCTCGATCCCCGCGGCGATCGCCGCGGCCTTTAAGAGCGGGAACCTCGGCGTGATGGATTACTATCGCTTGAAGAATATTCAGGCCGACACCGAGATGCGTGGTTCGATCGGCGGTTCGACCGGCGATCAGAGCAGCGCACCGCCGACGCCGCCGCAGAAGTAAGCCATGCACTTTCGCGATTTCGGCGCGCTCCTCTGGGCGTTGGTCGTCATGGTCGGCGTTGTCTCCAGCGTGATCAAGGCGGCGGGCAAGGCGAAGGTGCCCTCGGCGGCGCGTCTCGGCGAGCCGCTCCCGCAGGCGCCGAATGTGGTCGCGGCCGCTCCGAAACCGCGGCGCCCCGTTGCCGTGAAGCCCGAAGTCGCATCGCTGCTTGCAGGGATCGACCAGGCGTATCGCAGCATCCTTGCCGCGCCGGTTCCGGAGCCGGCCGCCGAGCCCGCGGAGCAGACCGCGATGACCCCGCCCATCGCCTCCTTTGCCGATCTCGCTGCGGCGGTGCCGTCGCAGTCCTCGCCGGCTCGGGGGCGGCGCACCGATTGGGCACGTGGCGTCGTGGTTGCGGAATTGCTCGCTCCGCCCCTCGCCATGCGGGAGAGCGGCCCTCCCGCGTGGTAGGGAAGCTGCGGAGTGACTGAAGCGTTCTGAATAACCTCGACCGTCGTACCATCGCACTCGATTCGCTCGGCGAACGGGTGCGGCTCTTCGGGGCGTTCGATGCAAATTTGGCGGCGATCGAAGAGCGCTGCGGAGTTCGCTGCTTCGTCGATGGTGAATCGCTGGTGCTCGCCGGTGCGGCCGGGAAGACCGAGCGTGCCGAACAGGCGGTGCGCGCGTTGTTGGTCTCGGCGTTGCGCGGCGAACAGATGACCCCCGACGATGTCGCACTTGCCGTCGCCGACGCCGACCTCCCCGCGGCGGTCGCCGCAATGTTGCCGGCAACGCTTTTGCGCAGCAAGCGCGGCCGCGAGATACGGGCGCGAACGGCGGGGCAGCGCAGTTTCGTCGAAGCGATCGAACGGCACGCGCTGACGATCTGCATCGGCCCTGCGGGAACCGGAAAAACCTTCCTCGCCATTGCCATGGCGCTGCGCGCCCTGCGCGACCGAAACGTCTCGCGAATCGTTCTCACGCGACCGGCGGTTGAGGCGGGCGAACGCCTCGGCTTTCTTCCCGGAGATCTCAAGGAAAAGATCGACCCCTATCTGCGCCCGCTCTACGACGCGATCGACGAATTGCTCGACGAAAGCACGGCGGCAAAATATATCGAACGCGGTGTTATCGAGGTCGCCCCGATCGCCTATATGCGCGGGCGCACGTTGGCCAATGCCTTCGTCATCGTCGATGAAGCGCAGAATGCAGGTCCGGAGCAACTCAAAATGCTGCTGACGCGCATCGGAGCGGGCTCGCAAATGGTGGTCGTCGGGGACGCGACGCAGGTCGATCTCCCCTCGGGGGCGCGCAGCGGACTTCGCGACGCAGCGCGACGTCTCAAGGGTGTCGAGGAAGTCGCGGTCATCGATCTCGACGGTGCCGACGTCGTGCGTCGGCCGCTCGTCGCGCGCATTATCCGTGCCTACGAAACGCCGTCGTGATCCACTATCGCAATACCGTTCCCAAGAGCGGCATCGACGCGCGCGCGGTCAAGCGCGTTGCCTCGCAGTTGCTCGCGGCGATCGAAAAGAGCGAGGCTTCACTCTCGCTGAGTTTCGTGAACGACGCCGCCATCGCTCGCCTGAACGCACGACATCGTGGGAAAAATAAACCGACCGACGTGCTGAGCTTCCCGCTCGATCCCGACCCGACGATGCCCGGTGAAGAGTTGCTCGGCGATATCGTCATCGCCGTTCCGACCGCGATGCGGCAGGCCGCGCAATACGACGCGCCGCTGCAACGCGAGATCGAGCGATTGTTGATACATGGCCTCTTACACCTGCTCGGGCACGACCATGAAGAGCCGGAGGAGCGCGATGCGATGATCGCGCAAGAACGCCGACTCGCGGCCGCGATCGGCATGCCCTGGCCGTACGACACATGAGCGGACGACCGTTGCCCGAACGTCTTCAACGCTTCCTGCGCTCGTTCGGCCATGCCGTCGAAGGGATCGTATACGCCGCCCGCACGCAGCCGAATCTGCGCGTGCATTTGCTCGTTGCCGTGGCGGTTCTCGCAGCGACGCTGTTCGTGCATCTGCAACGTGGCGAGACGATTGCCGTCGTCGTGCTTATCGCGGTGGTCATCGCGATGGAATTGATGAATACGGCGATTGAATCGGTGGTCGATTTGTTAACCGCGACCCATCACCCGCTGGCAAAGAGTGCGAAAGACGCTGCGGCAGGGGCCGTCTTTATCGTTGCGCTCGCCGCCGTGGTCGTCGGCGCGTTGGTCTTTCTGCCGATGTTTCGGCTTCCCGTCGATATCATCGTTGCGGTGTTGGCAATCGTCGCCATTCTCACGCTCTTCGGGAAAGCACTCGCACCGGCAAACGGCTCGCCGCTGCACGGCGGGGCGATATCCGGGCATGCGTCGCTCGCGTTCGCCGCAGCGACCCTGCTCGCGCTGCTGGTAGGGCGACCGATACCCATCGTGCTCGCCTACCTCGTCGCCGTGCTCGTCGCGCAATCGCGCGTCGAGGGCGGTATCCACACGTGGCCCGAGGTCATGCGTGGCGCGTTACTCGGGACGGCGGTGACGCTGCTGATCGGAGGCGCGGTCCATGGACATCTCGTGCTATAATGGGCGCGCTTTGAACGACCCTTCCTCACGAAGTCGTAGCGCGCGATGATGCTCGACCTCCAGAACGACTGGCTCTGGTTTGCAGCGATCGTCGTGCTCGTGCTTCTCGCCGCATTTTTCGCTGCATCGGAGGGAGCGCTGATATCGATCTCGCGCCTGCGAGCCCTTTCCATGCAGGAGAAGGGCTTGGCTCGGGCGCGCGACGTGCTGCTACTCGTTGAGGATCGCCAACGCTTCCTCACGACGGTGCTGGTCGCCAATACCTTGGTGCTCTTGGGAGCGGAGTCGCTGGCTACGTGGCTTGCCATCGAACTCGGTATCCCGCAGGCGGCGTTAGTGGCGACCCTTGTCATGGCGCTTTTGGTCCTGCTGTTCGGGGAGATCATCCCGAAAACTATCGCGGTCGCCGACAGCGAGCGCTGGGCGGTGCGGCTGGCGATGCCGATGCGGGCGGTCGCCTGGGTACTCTCACCGTTCGTGCGCCTCATGCTCTGGATTACGGTCTTCTTGCTGCGGCCGTTCGGAATCGACCGTCGCAGTTCGCTGTTCGTCACCGAAGAGGATATTCGTACGCTCGTCGATGTCGGAGCGGAGCAGCGCGTCATCGAAGAAGAAGAGCGCGAGATGATCCATTCGGTGATCGAATTCGGCGATACGATCGTGCGCGAAGTGATGACCCCGCGCCCGTCGATGATCGCTATCTCCGTCGACGATTCAGCGCGCCGCGCGCTCGACGTCGTTATTGCGGAGGGTTATTCGAAGTTACCGGTCTTCGAAGAATCGCGCGACGACATCGTCGGTGTCGTCCACGATCGCGAATTGCTCGTTGCGCTCGCAAACGGAACGCTCGCTCAACAGTCGTTGCGTGCTTTTATGCGCCCGGCGGTTCACGTACCCGAAACGAAGAAGATCGCCGAACTCTTGCGCGAGATGCAGCGCGATAAGTTTTCTATGGCGATCGTCGTGGACGAATACGGCGGGACCGCCGGAATCGTCACGATGGAAGATCTTCTCGAAGAGATCGTCGGCGAGATTCGGGACGAGCACGACGAAGACGAACAGGAGCCGATTCACGTCGTTACCGATGGTGAAGCGGTGGTCGAGGCGGCGACGAATATTGAGGATGTCAACGCAAAGCTCGGTACCGATCTTCCCACCGAGGAGTTCGAAACGATCGGCGGATATACGGTCGGGCTCTTCGGGAGATTACCGGGCGAGGGGGAAGAGGTCGTCGCCGATCCCGAGACGCGATTACGGGTCGATCGTTTGCGTCGTCGGCGAATTCTCTCCGTGCGAATTTTTTATAACGGAAAGAGCGAATCGGAGCGCTCGGACAATGCTCTCGTCTGAACGCATTGCCGAGCTCGTCGGTGAGGCGATGCGAGCGCGCGAGCACGCATACGCGCCGTACTCCGCCTTCCCGGTCGGTGCCGCACTCCTCCTCGATTCCGGTGCGATCGTGACGGCGGCAAACGTCGAGAACGCCAGCTTCGGGCTTTCGATCTGCGCCGAACGAGCGGCGGTGGTGCGCGCCGTCGCGCAGGGATCGCGACGATATCTCGCCGTTGCGATCGTCGGGCCGAAGGAACTCGATCTCACCCCATGCGGCGCGTGCAGGCAATTTCTCTCGGAATTCGGGCTCGATATTACGGTCGTCACCATGCGCGGCGGAGAGCCGAGGGTGCAGAGTTTACGCGATTTACTGCCCGATGCGTTCGACGCCGAATCGCTACCATGAGCGGCGAGGAACGGAGTTACCAGGCCGAAGGAATCGTGCTCGGCGCGCGTGCGCTCGGCGAGGCCGATCGCATCGTTCGCTTTCTGACGCGCGAACACGGAAAACTCGATGCGGTTGCAAAAGGGGCGCGTCGCCCGAAGAGCCGGATCGGTGGGCGGTTGGAGCCGGCCGGGCGGGTGGAGATGATGTTACATCGAGGGCGCTCGCTCGACGTCGTCGTTTCGGTCGAGGAACGCTCGCGGCGTTGGGCCGCTCTGGTCGAGCCCGAACGTCTTGCCGTTGCCTCGCTCGCGCTCGAACGCGTCGACGTCTTATGCGAGCCCGGAGAGCCGGTGCCGGAGATCTTCGCTCTGCTCGATGCAACGATCGAGGCGATCGCGAAAAGCGAACACCCGCATCGTTTCATCGCCCGTTTCTCGCTCCGACTTCTCGATCTCCTCGGCTCGATGCCGCCGGCGGATCGCTGTTGCCTCTGCGGCGATCCGCTCGAGGACCGCAGTTGGCTCGATGCCAGCGAAGGCGGGATGCTCGACTCGAAATGCCGCCGTCCGCACCGCGAAGAAATCGCGCTCGATCCCGAAGATCGGATCAATTTCGCCGCGCTGGGGCGAGAACGCGGCGCCGGAGCCGCAGTTGAGGCGCGCCCGCAGGCTGCCGCGGCGATCGAGGCATTGATCGCCCATTACTGCGCGCGCCCGCTGCGCGTCAGTGCGCTTCCGGGATATGCATTCGGCTCGCTATGAGCGCACTCGCACTCGACGTCGGTAGCAAGCGTATCGGCGTTGCCCTCGGGGATCCCTCGGAGACGTTTGCGTTCCCGTTGCCGACGATCGAGCGCACGAACCTGCGCGCCGATATCGAGCGTATTCGTGCGCTGGTCGAGGAACACGGCGTTCGCGATCTCGTCATCGGCGATCCCATCGCGCTCGATGGTAGCCGCAAACTCGCCGCCGAGAAGATCGATGCCTTCGTCGCGCAACTTCAACGGGCGATCTCCGTGCCGATTCATCGCGTCGACGAACGGATGACCAGCGCGCAGGCGAATAAGGCACTGATCGCGGCCGACCTTTCGCGCGAGCGGCGGAAGCGGAGCGTCGATGCATTTGCGGCGGTCCTCATCCTGGAGAGCTATCAAGCACGCCGCCGCCGAGAGCGGGAGCACTCGACGTAGATGCGTTTTCGCTCCGTTCTCTTTTCGCTCGTAGCGATCGCTCTGTCGTGTTTGGTCGCCTATGGGGCGTACGGGTTACTGGGCGATCGGGGCTTGCCGTTGCGAAACACCACCGTGCTTATCGCACCCGGGAGCGATTTCGATAGCATCGTCGCATCGCTGGTTCGCTCCGGCGTCACGCGCCATCCTTGGCTGCTGCGAGCGCTCGCGCGGGTCCGGGGTACGAGCGCGGAGATTCGCGCCGGGCGCTATCGCTTTCAGGCGCACCTCGATACCGCGGCACTACTCGATCGCTTGCTCGCCGGTGGACGCAACTCGATTCGGGTGACGATTCCCGAAGGCTTCACGGATCGTCAGATCGCACAACGGCTCGCTCGACATGGGCTCGGCGACGCGACGACGTTGGAACGCGCCTTCAAACACGATACCGCCGTTATCGACGGCGTGCGCATCACCGGGCTCGAAGGGTTTCTTTTCCCGGACACCTACTTGATTCCGATCGCTGCGACGCCTGAAGAGATCGAAGCGCAGATGCTCGCACGTTTCCGCCAAGAGCTTCTCGCCGACGCGCTCGAGCGTGCGAAGCGATTGCACGTCTCGCTCGTCGGTGCGATAACAATCGCCTCGATGATCGAGCGCGAAGCGAAGATCGATCGCGACCGTCCGTTGATCGCAAGCGTCATCTACAATCGCTTACGGTTGGGGATGCCGTTACAGATCGATGCAACGGTCGAATACGCGTTGCCGCATCATCGCAGCTCGCTGACCTATGCCGATCTTCGCGTGCGCTCGCCCTATAATACGTACTTGCACTCGGGGGTACCGCCCGGGCCGATCGCCAACCCGGGGCGCGCCTCGATCGAGGCCGCTTTCCACCCGGCCAAGACTGATTTTCTTTATTATGTCGCGAAGGGGGACGGGAGTCACGTTTTCGCCGCAACGCTCGCCGAGCAGACGGCGAATATCGCCCGCTACGAACGATAGGAGAGGTTATGTCCGACCATAACAGCCCCGCCCCGAGCAAACCCCTCGAACTGAAGGAACTTCTCACCATCGAGACCGACGACGGGCGCTCGCTGGAATTCGAAGTCGTCGGTACGCTTGCCGACGAGGAGAGCGGCGAGACCTATGCGGTGCTCGTTCATGGCAGCGACGAGGGTGAGGGTGAGGAAGAAGCCGAGTTCATCGTGACCGACAGCGTCGGCAACCTCCTCGAAGACGACGAGCTCGCGCAGGAGATCCTCGACGAGTTTTTGCTCTTTGCCGAGGAATCCGACGAAGGTGTTACCGAGTAACCGTCATTACGCGGTGGTACTCACCGCGTTCCGGCTCTATGCCGGGTTCTTTTGGCTCGCCTATGGGATCGAGAAGTTTCTCCATCCCGCCACGTTCTTGCCGCCGACCGGGCTGATGGCGACCTATCTCGCGCAGGCGGTGGCGCACACCTCCGGAGCCTATCACGGCTTCTTGGTAGGGATTGTCGTGCCGCACGAGCGGCTCTTCGCCGAACTCGTCCGCTCGGGTGAGGTTTTGGTGGGGTGCGCCCTCGCACTCGGGATATTTACCCGCTTTGCCGGCGGAGTCGGAATCATCCTCGGCCTGAACTACCTCGCTTCGAAGGGCGGGCTCGGTTCTGTCGCCGCCTGGACCGGGATCGACGGCTTTTCGATCGTCCTCAGCGCACTCTGCTTGCTGCTACCGCTCGGCCGCCCGCTCGGCGTCGATGCAATCCTCTACGCGCTTCGCCCACGCCCTGCCACCGCGCCGGCTGCGCACGCTGCGGCGACAGCTCCGATCGAGGCAGAGTTCGTCGAAGAACCACCGCTCGAAGAGGCGAGCGCGCCCCGCGAGTGAGTTTCTGCCAAAGAGATAGGTGAGCGGTGCGCGGTCGTGGTATAGTCTGCGGCGCCGCGATGGAGAGATGGCCGAGCGGCTGAAGGCGGCGGTTTGCTAAACCGTTATACGATGTCAAGTCGTATCGAGGGTTCGAATCCCTCTCTCTCCGAATCCGCTCCCCGAAGAGAGCAGGGATAGGAAAAGCCGGCCGCGTATCATGGGCGGTCGTCTCAGGCGGCGATATGCGGTCGTAGCTCAATTGGATAGAGCAACAGGCTACGAACTTGTAGGTTGGGGGTTCGAGTCCCTCCGACCGCAGATCAATCAACGAAGGCGAGCACATGCGTGCTCGCCTTCGTTGCCGGTACTGTGCGGCACTGCGATCGCTCGTTCTCGACCTTCCCCCTTGAACCTCGGGCGGGGGGCTGGTAGAGTACGTTGTCGTATCTCCGGTTATGAACCGATCACGGCTCGGTAGCTCAGCGGTAGAGCAGGGGACTCATAAGCCCTTGGTCGGGTGTTCAAATCACCCCCGAGTCAATTTAACGGGGAGCGGTCGCCCTCGCGGCGGCCGCGCCTTCGTGTCATAGGGGAGATCAGGCGATGTCAACGATTCCATGCGACTTCTGTCCTCATCCCGTCGATCGCTCGCAGATGGAAGAGATCGAACTCTCGCATTACGTCCCGGACAGCTCCGGCGACGATCTCGCTTATGCGCGCACCTATTTCTTCGGACATCCCGATTGCGTGCGCAAATTCTATCGTGGCCTCGTCGATCATAAACTCGATCTTTTCAAACATATTCCCAGCCCCGGCGTACCGCCGGAGGCCGGGTAGGGACGACGCGCCTGCGCCCGTAGCTCAGCTGGATAGAGCGCTGCCCTCCGAAGGCAGAGGCCGGGGGTTCGAATCCCTCCGGGCGCGAGAATCTTCATGACCGACCGCGAGTACATGCAGCGAGCGATCGAACTCGCCTCGTTCGCCGAACGTGAGGGCGACGTTCCGGTCGGTGCCGTCCTCTGCGTCGGGGACCTCACGATCGAACGATGGAACCGCAAAGAGGCGACAAATGACGCAACCGCTCACGCGGAGCTGTTGGCGATCGTCGAAGCGTCGCGCGTTCTCGGGCGTTGGCGTCTGCACGACGCGACGCTCTATTGCACGAAGGAGCCCTGCGTTATGTGCGCCGGCGCGATCGTCGCGGCGCGCGTCGGGCGCGTCGTCTACGCAGCGAGCGATCCCAAAGGTGGTGCCGACGGTGGGACGTTCGAAATTCTTCGTTCGCCGAAGACCAATCATCGCCCCGAGGTACTCGTCGGGCTAATGGAGGAAGAGGCCTCCGCGCAACTCGTGGCATTCTTTCGCGCTCGCCGGGAAGGGAATCGCGGCGCGTCGGGGTAGTACGGGCGGCGCAACCGCACCGCAATACGGAGAGGTGGTCGAGTGGTTGAAGGCACCCGCCTCGAAAGCGGGCAGACGTGATGAGCGTCTCGAGAGTTCGAATCTCTCCCTCTCCGCCACGTTCAACATGGAGCACCCCGCTCGCCGGATACGGCTCGGGGTGTTCCGTTCTTATGCGGCCGCCGGCCGGGCGAGGTAAAAACCTTGGACGAAATCGACGCCGCGCTCGGCGACCCACGCTAGTTCTTCGGCCGTCTCGATTCCCTCGGCAATAATCGAGAGGTCGAGTTCCTTCGCCATTTCGATCAATCGGTGCGCGAGCGTTGCTTTGAATGGATCGAGATGAATCTCCGAGATGAGTTCGATATCGAGTTTTACGTAGTCGGGGCGCAGAAGCCCGAGCATCGTCAGGGATGAAAAACCGGAACCGAGATCGTCGAGCGCGACGGCGACGCCGCGTTCGCGATAGAAATCGAGCACGCGCCGAAGATGTTCGATATCGGCGATGCGCTCGCTCTCGACAACCTCCATCACCACGCGGTCGTAGGCGATTCCGTTGCGATCTAAAGCGGCAAAGGTTGTCGCCAGGCAGGCGACCGGGTCGTAGATCGACGAGGGGAGGAAATTCATGAAGAGCTTACCGTCGAAATGCGCCGATGCAAATGCGTCGATCGCTCCTTCGCGCGCGATGCGGTCGAGCGCGGGTGCGAGCCGCATCTCTTGCGCGACGGAAAAAATGCGGTCGATCGGCATCTGCGGATCGGCGATCCGCAAGAGCGCTTCCCGTGCAAAGATGCGCGTTGGTTCGGCGGCATGAAAGATCGGTTGAAAATGCGTGGAGAACGCACTGGTGGAGATCGCTCGCTCGAGCCAAGCATATTTCACCCGACGATGTAAGACCGAGAACGGAATGCTCTCGAACGCACGGTCGAGGCTGAGCTCCTCGTTGTGGCCTAACAACAATGCATGCAGGCTCTCCGATTCGATCGCCGTAACGCTTTCGGCGAGCGCGAGAATCTGTGCGCGCAATCCTTCTTCGGAATCGGTGATGCGCATCCAGGAACGTTCGGGAACGGCATGAGGAAGCGCGTCGGCGATCTTTGCGCGAAGGTGGTCGTTTTCGGTCCGCAGGAGCAAGACCGTGCGTTGGCTGAGCGTCGGTTCGATCGGGCGTCGGCATTCGCAACTCATGGCGACCCGATAAGTTCCGCATACGAGGGCTTCCCCCCGCAGAACGGATGGTTTTCGCAATCGGATCGCCAAGCGAAAAAGAATGAAGAGATCGTTCGTGTTGCTCTCGACCCTGCTCGTCGCGCTCGCAGGCGCCGGGAGAGAGGCGTCGACGTTGGGATCGATTCCCTGGCGGTCGGTCGGCCCGGCGATCTCCGGCGGGCGCGCAAGCAGCGTCGCGGGGAGCAACGTCGATCCCATGCTGGTCTTGCTCGGCAGCGCGGGCGGCGGCCTCTGGCGCAGCGACGACGGAGGCTTGCACTTCCGACCGATCTTCGATCGCGAACCGGTCAGCGCGATCGGTGCCGTGGCGATCGATCCTGCAAACGCGGCGACGATTTGGGTCGGCACGGGTGAAGCTAATCCGCGCAACGACGTTATTCTAGGAGACGGACTCTATCGCAGCACCAACGCCGGTGCGAGCTGGGTACGTTCGCTCGCGCTGCCGCAGAGTTCGATCTCGACGATTCTCGTCGATCCCACGAACCCCGCGCACGTCGTCGTCGGCGTGCTCGGTAATCCGTTTGCAGCTTCGAACGATCGCGGGATCTACGTCACGGAAAATAACGGTGCAACCTGGCGGCACACGTTCTTTCTCGACGGGCGCACCGGCATCTCGGATATGGCGATGAACCCCAAGAATCCCCGTGAGATTCTCGCCGGCGCGTGGACGATGCGCCGAACGGGCTGGAGCCTTCAGAGCGGCGGACCGCTCGATGGGCTCTATCGTTCGGTCGACGGCGGTGCCACATGGCAGCGCGTGCAGGCTCCGGGCCTTCCGCGCGGGCCGTTGGGACGCATCGCCGTCGCATTTGCACCCTCGAATCCGGCGCGCATCTATGCACTCTTGCAATCGCGCTCGGGGTTGCTCTGGCGTTCCAGCGACGGCGGTGCGCATTGGAAGAATGTCAGTAACGATTCGACGATCGACGAGCGCCCGTTTTATTTCTCGCATCTGACGGTCGATCCACAGAATGAAAACCATCTTTGGTCGGCTTCGGTCCATCTGACCGAGAGCAACGACGGTGGGCTGCATTGGCATATTACCGGGCACGGAACCCACGGCGACCATCACGATATGTGGATATCCTCCGACGGCGTGCGCATTCTCGAAGCCGACGACGGCGGGCTGGCAATGAGCAACGATCGCGGGAAGCGCTGGCTCTGGCGTAAGACCCTGCCGATCTCGCAACTCTATCGTGTCGGCGTCGGAAACGGCTGGAATTACCGTGCCTGCGTGCCGCTCCAAGATAACGGGATCTATTGCGCGCACGTCGCGATGCCCGACCCGAGCGGCTTTTCCTCAAGCGCGTGGCGCAGCGTCGGCGGCGGCGACGGCACGGCCGCCTATCCGGACCCGAGCGACCCGAATCTTGTGTGGACGACCTCGGCCGGCGGCAACTACGACACGACGCTGCAATCGGTCGATCTCGCCACTGGCGAGACGCGCGATCTCTCGCCGTACGTTCGCGATCAAAATGTCGTTCCGCCCGCCGAGTTACGGTACCGCTTTAATTGGGAGACGCCGTTGGCGTTCGATCCCTTCGATCCGCATCGGCTCTACACCGCCGGAAACGTGCTCTTCGCCACGACCGATCGCGGCATGCATTGGCAGGTGAAGAGCCCCGATCTTACGCTCCACGATCTCGCGCACGAGCGAATGACCGGCGGGCTCACACTCGACGGTACCGGCGCGGAGACCAGCGACACGATCCTGACGATCGTGCCTTCGTCGCTGCGGCGCGGGGCGATCTGGATCGGCACCGATGACGGGCTGATCCAACTCACGCGCGATGGTGGCAAGCACTGGTCGAACGTCACGCCGAAAGGCGCCGTTCGTTTCGGGCGCTTCGCCTCGATCGCGCTTTCGCCGCGGAAAGCCGGGTGGGCGTATGCGATCGAAGACGCCCATATGCTCGGCGATGCGCGTCCGTACGTTTTTCGGACTACCGATTACGGCGCTCACTGGACCCGCATCGATCGCGGATTGCCGCTCGAATCTGCGCGGTGTATCACGGTGGACCCACGTGCCTCCGGGCTGCTCTATCTTGGTATGGAGCGCGGCATCGAAGCGTCGTGGGACCGCGGCGCGCACTGGAGGCGCATCAACGATGCGATGCCGGCGGTGTCGGTGCGTGCGATCGTCGTTCAGCCGGATCGCAACGATCTTCTCGTCGCAACGCATGGCCGTGGACTCTACGTTCTCGACGATGCCGCCGCACTGCAGGGTTTCGCGCGTGCGGCGCGTCGCGGGGTCGCGTTCTTTCCCCCGCGCAAAGCCTATCTGCTGAACGACGTTTCCTGGTGGAATACGCGCGCCGATGGTGCCTCGGCGCCGTACGGGGCGATCTTTTCCTATTATCAGTCCACAGCGAGCGCGAAAGCTCCGACGATCGAGATCGACGACGCGCAGGGACGAGCGATCCGCCATCTCGACGATCTCGCGAACGGCGCAGGCATCCACCGTGTGATTTGGGATCTCAGCGAGGATCCCCCGGTTCCGTGGAAACGTGCTCCGCGTTGGAACCGCGGCTATTCCGGCGGCGCCTCGGTGGTGCCGGGTATCTATACCGTGAAACTCACGATTCAGGGACGCACGCTCTCGCGCCATCTCATCGTTGCCGCCGATCCGCGCATGCATGCTCCGCTCGCCGCATATCGCGCCGCGCAGCAAGCCACGCGAAGCGCCTTTGCAATGCTTTCGCAGATCGACGTTGCTCTCAACGCGCTCGATGCACGTGAGGCGGCGATCCAAGCGATGGCACCGAGCGCGCGGCGTACGGCGTTGCTTGCACGAATTGTCGCCTTACGAGCGAGCCTCACGTCGAGTCCGCATGCCGACCAAGACGACGATTTTCTCCGCGATCGGTTACGCGAGCGCGTCCAAACCGAGATCGGATCGCTACAAACCTCTTTCGTCAGCCCAACCGCCGAACAGTTGCGGGAGAATGCGCTCTTAGCTCGATTGACCGCGCGTCGTGTCGGCCGTGTTAAGGCGTGGCTTGCGGGCGCGGGCTCCCCAGCAGCGCGGGGGCGGGAGCGGTCGTCGGAAAGGTAAACTTATCGTATCGAGTGACGGCGCGAACGTTAAATGAGAATCC
Organism: bacterium; assembly: GCA_021794175.1. Lineage (GTDB taxonomy): Bacteria > Vulcanimicrobiota > Vulcanimicrobiia > Vulcanimicrobiales > Vulcanimicrobiaceae > JABEUX01. The sequence goes on along the minus strand of JAJYRI010000003.1, from coordinate 80,917 downwards.
AAGCGCGTGTTCGGTCGCGGAAAAGACGCCGCGCACGATGACCCAATAGCCGTCGATGCTCCGATAGGTGAGCCCGATGCGCATATCGCTGCGACTGTCGCTGAGGACGATATGCGACGGCAACCCGGTCGCCGGATCGACTTGTACCTCGCTCGGGTACATGCCCGTGTCGAGCGGTGTCGGCGCGATCAGCAGATGTGGGGCATCGGGCGTCGAGTCGGGCGCATAGGTCGGGGCGAGAAAACTGATGTAGGGAACGACGACGTCGACGCTGGGATCGGGTGTCGGGATCGGAAAGACGGTCGGCGCTCCGCGTTTGAGGGTGATCGAGATCGCCTTGAGATTCGCGTAGTACGAAAACGTAAAACTCGAAAATGGATCGAAATACGGAATGATCGGAAACGCTTCGCCGGTACGCGTCGCGCCTTGGGGAAGGTCGTGCATGATCGCAAAATTATCGGCATTGCGGAGCGCGACGCTCCGATCGATCTCTTGGGATCGTCCAAGCGATGGAACCGTAACGCTGGTTCGCTCGCGATAGGTGATATAGGCAGGCGGCCGGGCGCTATACGCCGCGGCCGTGCGGTTGATTAGAAGCGCGAGCGCAAGGTCGGCACCGATCATCGGCTCTCTCTTCGGCAGAGGAGCCGCGCCCCCCGGCACCGCAATCCCGTCGAGGTGAAGAGAGAGGATCGCGCCGCCCTCGATGCTCGCGTGATCGAGTGGAGACGAGCGATTCATCGCCGCCCCGAACTTGGTTTTCAAGAGTTCGAGACGCAGGCGCTGATCGAACGCGAGCTCGATAGCCTCGGCATCGAACATCGACGTGCGGCAAAAACCGGCATCGTTGCCGTTCTTCGTGGTGCCTTACCGGGGCATACCGTCGCGCTCCGTGCCGACATGGATGCACTGCCGATCGCCGAACGAAGCGGGCTCCCGTTTGCATCGGAGATCCCCGACGTCATGCATGCATGCGGCCACGACGCGCATGTCGCGATGTTGCTCGGAGCCGCAACGATGCTGCAAGCGCGACGCGCGGAGTTGCACGGTCAAGTCGTGCTGCTTTTTCAGCCCGCAGAAGAAGGACCCGGCGGAGCGGCACCGATGATCGCCGAGGGCGCGTTGGAGAATCCGCGCGTCGAATGCGCGGCGATGCTCCATGTGGACGTGCGCTTGACGACCGGGACGATCGGCGTAACGCCCGGGCCGGTCAACGCCTCCGCAGATGAATTCACGCTGCGCATTCTCGGCCGCGGTGGGCACGGTGCGTATCCGCACACCGGAGTCGATGCCATCGTCGCGGCATCGGCGGTCGTCTCGGCGCTCCAAAGCATCGTTTCGCGGGAGATCGATCCGCTCGCGTCGGCGGTTGTCACCATCGGGACGATCTCGGGCGGCTATCGCAATAACGCGCTCGCCGACGAAGTGGTGATGACCGGTACGTTGCGCGCGCACGACCCGGCAATTCGCGATGCGCTCGCCGCGCGCGTCGAACGCATCGCCCGATCGGTCGCCGAGGGATATGGTGCGCGTGCGCAGCTCGAACTTCGGCGCGGCTATCCGCCGGTCGTCAACGATCTTGCGCTCGTACGCACCTTCGCGCCCGTCCTGGCGCGCGAGGCCGGAGTGAAGGTTGTCGAGGCGCCCCCGACGATGGGCGGCGAGGATTTCGCCTATTTCGCCCAGGAGGTGCCGGGGTTATTGATGCGGCTCGGCGTCCGCAACGAAGCGATCGGCGCGGTCCGCTCGGGGCATAGCGCGGAATTTATCCTCGACGAGGCCGCGCTCGCCCATGGCGTCGATGCCTTGGTCGCCTTCGCGCTGACCTTCGGCGCTGCTGCTTCGATCGCGGAAGAGAAACGCAACCGGTAGTATCTGCGACAAAAGCAGGTACTAGAATTAGTGCTTGCGAAGCTCGGAGCCATGGACGTCTATCGGAACGAAGATCTGCCGCGAGGCTGCGCGCACTTCGAGGCCTCCGTCGACTTGCCGGCGATCCCCGAGGAAGCCTTCGCGCTCATCTGCGCGGTCGAGAAGTGGCCGGTCTGGCTGCCCTTGGTTCGCAGCGCCGAGCGCCGGGGGAGCGGCTCTCTTGCGGTCGGTGACGAGATTCTCTTGCGCCTCGGCGAGCCACGCGACGAGGAGCAGCTCTTCGAGGTCCGGCGTATCGTCGGTAACCATTGCTTGACGCTCGTCGGTGCCTATTCGACGCGGCGCCGCATCGATTTTCGCCTGGAGCGACAGAGCAGCCGCGCCCGCCTGAGGATGGCGTGGCTCTACCCGACCTATCACGGCGCGATGGGCAGCGCCGTCGATCGCCTGCTCCGCGGGCGGACGGTGGCTTCGTTGCTCGAGCGTGCTGCCCAGCAGTTCCGCGGTTTGCTCGAGGCGAGTCTGGTCGCTTAGCAGTCGTTGACCTGGAGTGCCAAAACCAGTAGAATCAATCTATGCCGCTCTATGATTATCGCTGTTCTTCCTGTGGAACCATTCGCGAGATTCGGCACGGATTCGACGAGCGTGTGAGCGATCCGTGTTCCGGCTGCGGTGGGCAGCTCGTACGCATTTTTAATCCCGCGCCGATTCTTTTTAAGGGCTCGGGGTTCTACGTCACCGACTCGCGCCCATCGGGGGGCTCTTCGGAGAGCTCGTCCTCGACGGAGAGCGCGAGTTCCGGAAGCTCCGGCGAGAGCGCTGCTTGAAGCGTCGCCTAGACGGGCGGTTCGCTCGTCCCTGAATCGGGAGGCTCCCACTGCCAGCCGACCCCCGCACCGGGTGCACCAGGCGCCGGGGGCACGGCAAACGGTGGCGGAAAGGGCGCTCCGAATGGCGCTTCCCCGCTATTTCCCCCCGCGGCCGGTGCCCCAAAGCCCGTCCCCGGCGGCGGTGAAAAGTTCGGCGGCGGCACGAAGGCCGGCGGCGGCACGAAGCTCGGCGGCGGCACGAAGCTCGGCGCCGGTTGCGCGAAGCCGGGCGGTACACCGGGAGGTCGAATCGGCGGTGTCTCGGCTGCGGTAGGCGGCGGAGGCAGCGGCGGAAACTCGTAGCCGTTCTCCGGAGTGATCTGATTCTGCGCGACGATGGCGTCGACGCTTTTTTGTTTTGCTGCGACCGCGCTCGCTGCCGCGTTCGCTGCGAGGCGCTCTTCGAGCAGCGGCGGCCGTGCGGTGAAGAGGGGAGCGGGGAGATCGCCGACCGCGGCGCCCACGAGCACGTTGCGCACCGGGGGAAGTATCTGCGCGTCGGAGCGGCGCGCAATGGCGCGTAGTTCCTCGATGATCTCTTCCGGCGCCGCTTCGGCCTTCATCGTATCGAGCAGTAATGCGACCGTGTCACGTAAATATTGCGGCGGCGGTACCTTGGCAAACGCGAACGTGTGTTGCGCGAGTTCGGCCTTTACGCCTTGCAAGAGCCGCTTCCAATGGTCGATATTTTGGTAACGTTCGAAGAGCCCCGAAGTACGTTTCGCTTGAGCGTAGAGCGCGGCGATCCGCTTTCCTAACGGGTCGGAGGGCGGAGCGGGTTCGACGACGGCGACGCGCGCTGCAACGCGCGCGAGTTCGCCGAGAATCTGCGAATGAAAGAGCGGATCGACTTCATGAAGGTAGTGGTAGGCGAGCCCGACCTCAAAACTCGCATCGCGCGCCGGAATAACCGATGTGCTGCCGCGCAGCAGCGTGGCACCGATATCGGCATACTCTACGATCGCAAGGTCTCGCGACTCGATGACGGTGACGGTTGCACCGCGTTCGAGTGCCGCGCGCACCGCTCGCGCTTCGTCGCCGTAGCCGCAAATAAGGATGCGCTCTCCGGCACGCAGGCCGATGGCGTCCCAAATCAGGGCTTCGATGTAGCGGGCTTCGGCCTCGAATTCTTGGACCGAATAAACGTAGTCGGAGATCTCCATCACGCCGTTGCCCGTTCGAGGCGTTCGAAGAAATCGGGGAAGCTCACGTCGACGTCGTCGAGGGAGTCGACCTCGACCGGGCCGCCGGCGCAACCGAGCATCGCCGCAGCCATCTGAATGCGATGATCTTGGAAGGTATCGATCGTCGCACCGGTGGCTCTTGGCGAGCCGCCGTCGACGGCAATGCCGTTGGGAAGATCCTCGGCAACGATGCCGACCGCATCTAACAAGCGATGGATCGCGGCGAGCCGATCGGATTCTTTCGCTCGCAGGTCGCGTACTCCCGAGATGATGGTGCGTCCCGGCGCGAACGCTGCGGCAATAGCGAGTAACGGGAGTTCGTCGATCGCGCGCCGCGCACTCTGCGCATCGATTGTCGTTGCGTGCAGCGGCGCATGTTCGACGAAGAGATCGCCGATGGGTTCGCCGTTCCGCTCGCGTTCGTTGCGTCGCGAGATTCGCGCGCCCATCGTCTCGAGCACGTCGAGCAGCCCCGTCCGCGTCGGGTTCAAGTTGACGTCGCGGATCGTTAGTGCGCTTCCGCGCGCGAGCGTTGCTCCGACGATGAAGAACGCTGCGGCGGAAAAATCACCGGGGATCGCTATCGTGCCGCCACCGCGTACGACCGGATCGTAGAGGTCGATCTCGCGACCGTTCCACGATATGCCGGCGCCCGCAGCCGCGAGCATGCGTTCGGTATGATCGCGCGTTTCGCGGTCGCCGAAAATTTTGAGCGCCTTCCCGGAGAAGAGTGCGGCGAAAAGTAATGCCGACTTTATTTGCGCCGAAGGCTGAACGAGAATGATCTGTGCAGAGCGATCGTCACTGATTCCGTCAATGTATACCGGAAGCTTGCCTTCGGTGCTAACGATGCGTGCACCGAGTGCGCGGAGGTGTGCGGCGACCGGCTCCATCGGACGAGCCGAGAGCGACGCGTCGCCGACGAAGCGTGCCCGAAGGCCGGCGCCGACGCAAAGGCCGAGCAGCATGCGCACCGTCGAACCGGAATTCATCGCGTCGATATCGCCGATCGGTTCGCGAAGCGCGCCGCCGCGTACCGCGTACCCCTCGCCGTCGACGGCAATCTCCGCTCCGAGCGCCCGGAGCGCTTCGAGGGTCGCGCGCACGTCGCGCCCGGGATTGAGGTTGGAAACGAGCGTTGGGGCGGCCGACGCCGAGGCAAGAATGAGCGCCCGATGCGAGATCGACTTGTCGCCGGGGACGGTGATCTGGCCGCGAAGGGGGCGGGGCTCGAAGCGAGTGGAGCGCAAAATCATGGAGGTTCGAGGTTCCACGCGGCGCCGGGGCGTTCCGGCACGCCGAGGGAGGAGAGGGCCGGATCCTTCACGGGCGAAGGGGGGCTACTCTGCGCCCAGGTATAGATGATTTCGAATAAAAACGTCGATAGTATCGGCATGAACGATGCAGCGCTGGATTCATCGAAACTCGTGGGCGGCTCGTTGCGTGACCTCCAATACGCCCTCGCCGTCGACGCGAGCAAGAGCTTCAGCCGCGCCGCCGAGCGCTGCGGGGTCGCCCAGGCAACGCTGAGCGGGCAGATTCGGCGCCTCGAGGATCGCCTCGGCATCGAGCTCTTCGAGCGGGACGGCCGAAACATCCGCACCACGCCGGTCGGGGTGCGCATCCTCGCCGAGGCCCGGCAGGCCGTCGAGGCAATGGCGCGGATCGACGAACTCGCGCGCTTCGCCGCCGATCCGTTCGTCGGCGAGATCCGTCTCGGTGTCATTCCGACGCTTGCGCCCTATCTGCTTCCGCGCTTGCTGGCGAGGGTGCGCGAGGCGTTGCCGTTCGCGCCGTTAACGATCGTCGAGGACATGACCGAGCGCGTGACCGAGGCGCTCCGCGAGGGGAAGCTTGATGCTTTGTTGCTGGCGAGCGAGCCGGCAACGGAGGGTTTTCGCTCCGAAGTGCTCTTCGAGGAGCCTTTCTGGCTCGCGGTCAGCGGTCGGGCCGCCGAGCGCTATCGCGCCCCGGTTCCCCTCGGCTCCATCGATCCGGAGACGCTGATTTTGCTCGCCGACGGGCACTGTCTGCGCGATCAGGCGCTCGCGCTCTGCGGAGAGCCGCATTTGGCTGCGCGCGTCGGAAGCGATCTGCGTGCCAGCAGCCTTGAGACCGTGCTCAACCTCGTCGCGGCTGAATATGGCGTGACGATCGTGCCGGCGCTCGCCGTCGCCCGCTTACGAAACGAACATCGCGACGTCGCTTTACTTCCGCTCGAGGGGGGCGCGGCTCGCGAGATTCGCCTGATCTCGCGTCCGTTCGCTCCACGCCGACGCGCACTCGATGCGCTCGCCGAGGTCGTGAGAAACTGCGGTCGGGAGGGATTGGATTTGGTGGGGAAGGTGGGACTCGAATTCACCCACGCAGAGAAATAGAGAAAATAGAAGGCTCTGCGGTGCGGTTTTCCCTCGTAAAATGGTAACGCAAGAAAACGACAGAGTCCGAGCATGTTAGCAGTCGCGTTAGCAGTCAACGTACTCCAAAGGAGTCGTCGACCGTGTACCTCCGAAACCGAGCTTCCAGGAGCTTCTTAAAGTCGCGCTCTTTTTTGCCTCCCGCGGCCACACCGGGCATAGCCTCGCGTAAAATCGCCGCGACCTCGTTGATAAACTGAGGGAGCCGCACCGGGCCGATCGCGATGAGCTTATTTCCCGAGACGGGCGCCCGAGCGTCCTCGTCGCGCGATACCATTCGATCTAGGCGGTAGAGCGTCGACGGACGAAGAGCACCGAGCTTCTCACAGCGAAAGAGAATGCAGTGCGCCTGGTCGTGCGTCATTCCAGGCTCGCCGAGCGCCCGCCAAAGCCACTGGCGCGAATCGTAGTGCCATGGATCGTGTTTGCACGAGCCTAGGATCTGTGACCCCTTGTTGAGTGTTTCCACGCGGCACGAGTGGCAGAGCCGGCGCCCGATCTCTTCAAGGGTTACGTTGGCTACGGCAGCCTCGCCCGATAGCGCCTTCCCGATCTCTTTGGCAACCTTGGGACTCAGTCGTGGCCGTGCTGGCCTACCCCGTTTGCTATTCATTCTGCCCCCTTTGTAACGCTAAATACGTAAATTCGTTACATTACTGACGAGCCCCTTTCCGAAGCGTACACTAGGGGCGAAATGGGAAAACGCACCACAACGAATTCGATTCAACTAGCCGAGCTGCTGCTCCGCGATCGTTGCCTGTCGCTTCGGGATATCGCCCAAACGATCGGTCGAACACCGCGAACGCTTCGGAATTGGGCCGCCGGAATCACGCATCCAAGTCGCCCGGACATCGAGGCGCTGGCGCGTGCACTAAACATTCCGTCCGAGCAGTTAATCTCGACGGTCTCCTTCGCAATTTTCGAGGGAAAACCGTGAGCCTTTTAACCATCGCTGACGTCGCATCGGAGCTGAACGTCTCGCGGCCCACGGTTCGCACGCTCATCATTTCAGGGCGCCTTCCGGCGATCGCTCTTCCCACGTCCGGCGAGCGCCGAGTCTTTCGAGTGTCACGCACGTCCCTGGATTTATTTTTGCAGTCCTACACCGTCGCCAAGAAAGATTCGGAACAATGACTTTCGACCAAATTTTCGCCTCACTCGACGTCGTCAACGCAACGCCGGCCGAAATTAGGGCAGCGATTGCCGAGGTGGTCAGGGGGATCGAGCAACGGGCTAGTCAGATCGCTGCGGACGCCATCCGTGCCGATGACGTTGCGAAAACAGCCTGTGACTCAGCGCAAGCCGCCGCGAACGACTTGGAGCGACAGATCAGCGAACTCGCCGAGCAATTGGCGGCATCTCGTACCGAACGCGGCGAAGCGCTTGCATCCGGTCTTCAGGCGAGCGAGATCGAGAAAGCGATTAAGCGGCTCTCCGAGCAGCGCGACCGCGCGGAGGACGAGCTCGCGGCGCGCAAGGCGCGAATCGCTCCACTGCGCCGTGAAGCACTCGTCGCTCACGCCGCCGCGCTGGCTGCTCGTCGTGCCGCGATCGCCGAGCTTGCTCGTGAGGCCAACGCAATGGCCGAAGATGCGAAACGACGCGCGGGTATCGCTTGGGAATTCGCGCAAGCGATGCAGCGCACGCTCAACCTCTACTCTGCCGGTTGGCAGCGAGCGCACAGCGCTGTCGCCGAGCACGATGCGAAAGAGAGCGCGGCATGAAGAACGATTCAAAGCCCGTCTTCGTCGCGGGGAAGGTCATCGGCACGCGCGTGGCTCCGGCTCGCTCGACTGCAGCGAAGGCCACCGTAAAGGCTGAACCAAAGACGCTCGCCGATGTTGTCCGTGATGCGCCGCGGATCGCTGCGCCCGTATCGTTGACCGCGCAAACGCCGACCCCGAGCATTTCCCGCGCTGAGGTCGAGGCGTGCAAACCCTCGGCAAACCACGGCGATCTGCTTGGCGCGATTATCGCGCTCGGCAAAAAGTATCGCGAGGGCGCGAAGTGATTTTTCAAGATGTCAGCCTGCGAGTCGTCGCCGCGGGCTGGCCGATCGCAGGAGCGGTTCTTCCTTCCGCTCCTGCGACGAAGCTTCGCAGCGGTGCGACGCACCGTTGTGGAGGGGCGTTCCTCCAAGGGGAGGTGGGTTCCAACGCCTCCCCCGCTCTCTTTGTGGTGGGGCCTCTGTGACGGTCGGCGATATACTGCAACGCCTCGACGGCGTGCGCGCATCTCGCGGCGCATGGATAGCGCGCTGTCCGGCGCATGACGATCGCTCCCCGTCCCTATCGATTCGCGAGGGACGAGAGGGGCGCATCCTCCTGCGGTGTTGGGCGTCGTGCGAGCTGTCGGCAATCTGTGCGGCGCTCGGCATTAGTGTCCGCGATCTCTTCGCGTCGACGGACTATCGCCGGCCCGAGCCACCGACATCGGCGCAAGCGCTCGAAGAAGTGATCCGCTTAGAGCTCGCGCGTATTCGCCAACGTGAGGAGGCGCGCTTTGCGTGAGGTTGCCGTTACCACTCGACTCGTCAACGAAGCACGGCGCACCGTCGCTCGCCGCTACGGGATTCTCCTCGAAGACCTCCCCTCGCAATGGTGGGAAATCGTTCCCTTCGACGACGATCCCGCCTGGAAATTCTGCGTCGGTCGCGCGATCGATGAAGCCGCCTGGCGCGTCGATGCCGATCCGTCGTGGCTGCGCCCGTTGATGAAGTTTCTTCCGCGCACGCAAATGCGCGTGCTCGATCGTGCGCGCGAATTGTTGCGCGAGATCGCCGAGGATGCTCGACCATGCAGGTATTAACCGACGACGACCGGCTCCGGTTCGAGGCGCAAAAGGGGCTCGACTGCGCCACGCTTGCCGACGTTGAACCAGAAGCGATCGATTGGCTATGGCGCGGACGTATCGCTCGAGGCAAAGTGACGATGATCGTCGGCGACCCCGGCGACGGGAAATCGTACCTCTCGCTTTCGATCGCTGCGGCAATCTCTCGCGGCGATGCGCTCCCGGACGGCGAGAAGGGCGCGCCGGCGGACTGCCTTCTCTGGAACGGCGAGGACGGGCTCGAAGATACGATCCGCGTCCGTGCCGAGCGCGTGGGGGCCGCACTCGGACGCCTTCATGTCATTCGCGGCAAGGTCGACGCCGATGGGCACCGTGAACCGTTCGGGCTTCATCACGTCGCCGAGCTGCGTGAGGAGATCCTTCGGAGGGGAAACATCGCGCTTGTCGTCGTCGATCCGATCGGCGCGCTCCTTGGCGGGATCGACGCCCATCGCGACGCAGAGGTTCGATCTGCGCTCCAGCCGCTCGCCGATGTCGCGCATGAGACCGGCGTCGCCCTTTGTGTCGTGGCGCACCTCAACAAAAGCGGCGCGAGCCGGTCGATCTACCGGGTTGGAGGGTCGATTGGCTTCGTTGGGCTCGCACGGAGCGTGTTGCTCGTCGCCAAAGACCAAGACTCAGGGCGCCGGGCGATCGTACAGATGAAAAGCAATATCGCCGAGGCAGTCGCACCGGTGGAATTCCGCATCGATAATGAGGGGCTCTGGTGGATGGGGCTCGCCGAAGAGCTCAGCGCCGAACGGCTTCTCGCTCCGGCGATGGATGGAAACGAACGGTCGGCGCGTGACGAAGCGCGTGAGGCAATCCTTGAGGCCGTCGACGGCGCAGGAGGCGACATCCTCGGGAAAGAGCTCGACCGGATCGTCACCGAGGCCGGCGTGAGCAAAAGAACCTACGAACGGGCACGCGCCGATCTTGTTCGCGATCGTAAAATCGAGCGCCGCGGCGGCAACCGTTTCCAGCCGGAGCTTCGCTGGAGTAGTCTCCGCCATGATGGCCCTAAGAACAAATACTTGGCTGAGACTACAACTTTGGCCGAGACTACAACTGACACCCAAAAGCCCGATGGCCGAGACTACTCTAGTCTCAGCCATAATAATATAGTCTCAGCCAATAATAATAGTCTCAGCCAAGGTAGTGAGTCTACGCGCGCGCGCGCGAGTATCAAGCTTTGCAAGCGCTGCCTTCGACTGCGACCCTGCGAACCTCTCAGCGATGGCCTCTGTATCGACTGCGAGGCGGCATAATGGCTGGCCGCTGCACCGTCTGTAACCATCCGCAACGGAAGGCCATCGACGCAGCGCTTTCGCTCCGTTCGGAACGAAGTATAGCTGCGCAATTCGGTTTATCGGGCAGCGCCGTCCATAATCATAAGACCGTTCATGTAAAACCGGCCATCGCTCGCGAACTCGCGCGACGCGAATCGATGGGGCCGCGCATACTGCTCGATAAGCTCGAGCGCTACATCGAGGCTGCCGAACGAGGAATCGAACTCGCTGAAAATCGCGGCAATGTCCGCGATCTCGCGGCGATCCTGAAAGAAGCGAGGGAAACCCTAAAGCTGCTCGGTCAGGCGAGCGGGCTATGGCAAGAGAAAAACTCGACGACCATCGTCGACGCTCGAATTCAAACCGCGAATTTGGGTTCTTTAACGGTCGACGAGCTGCGATCGCTGGCGAGCCTCGGATCTTCCCCCAAGGCCGTAGCGATTTCAGAGGCCGTCGACGCGGAATACGCCGAAACGACCGTTTCTGAGGCGATAGAGGCCCATGATTAGCGGCGTATGGCTTCCTGTATTCCCAGGCGGTCAAACGCGCGCCCTAGAGGCCGGGAATCGCCTTTATCGTCACGACCCCTTCTCGAGGTTGCGGAAGTGTCGTGCGAGCGACTTGGGATCGGCCTCGTCGATGAGCACCTCCAGGATCGATGACTCCGAGACACCTAAGCCGGCGGCGCGGAGATCGGCCTTCAGGATCGCAAGACGATGCTTCGTCTTCACGGGCAGGTCGTACGTCGACTTCACTTTGCCTTTGGCTACCACGATGGGAGCGTTCACCGTTTATGGCTTGGGGGCTTGCCATAAATATGGGAAAGTGGTAACTATATTTACAGTACCGAACGGAACCGGAAAGATCGAGGTAGCAGTGATGCGTGGAAGACGAACCCCCAAAGCAAAGATCAACGCCGGCTATTGCCGCGTTTCCACTGTCGAGCAAGCTGAGCACGGCGTCTCGCTCGAAGCTCAGCGCCTTCGCGTCCTCGCGATGGCCGAAGGGCATGGTTTACCGCTTGGCGAGGTGTTCGTCGACGACGGGTTCTCGGGGGCGACGATGGATCGCCCGGCGATGAAGCGGCTTCGGGCGATGATCGAGCGTCGTGAGATCGCCGCGGTCTTCGTCGTGAAGATCGATCGCCTCACCCGCAGTCTTCGCGATATGCTCGACCTTATCGACCTCTGCGATCGTACCGGCACGCGCCTCGTTTCAGCCACCGAATCGCTCGATACCGGAAGCGCGATGGGCCGAATGGTGTTGCAGCTGATCTCGGCGTTCGCCGAGCTCGAGCGCGGCATGGCGAGCGAACGCACGATGGCGGCGCTTGACTATAAGCGGCGAGCACGGAAGGTATACGGTGCCGTGCCGTTCGGGTATCGGCGCGACGGCGACGCGCTCGTCGAGGTTCCTGAAGAACAGGCAGCGCTCGCAGAAATGCGCACCTTGTATGCTTCCGGCGCGACCCTGCGGCAGATCGGGGCGATGCTCGATGCTCGCGGTCTTCGCCCTCATCGCGGCAAAGCGTGGCATCCGAGCACGGTCAGCGCGATCTTAACGAGCCGCATGAACGCCGAGGCCGTATGAATCACGGCAAGATCGTGCTCTGCGGCGAGCCTATCGACGTCGCCCTGAAGCATCTCGACAAACAAATTTACCGTAGCGGGCTTATCCGCTCGCTTGCGCTGCACGAGGCGTTCATTCCCCGGCCAGAACGTCGTCGCCGCAAGTCCAGGGCCGCTCGCAAGCGATTGGAGAAGCAATGAAGCACGACACGAAGGCCATCGCCGCAGCGGCGAAGATCGAGCTCGCTCGTCGATCGCTCCTGGACTTCTGCCGGCGGATGTATCCGGCATGGCAAGACGCAGCGCACCTTAGCCGCATTGCCGAACGCCTCGAGGCTGTCGAGCGCGGCGAGTGCCGGCGGTTAATGATTAACCTCCCACCGCGGCACGGCAAGTCGACGATCGTCTCGCAGTGTTTCCCGGCTTGGTACCTCGGGCGCAACCCGCGCAAGTCCGTTATCATGGCGACGCACGGCGCCGAACTTGCCGAGCGGAACTCACGCGCTGCCCGCGACATCATGCGCGACACGCTCTGGCCCTTTGAATCGCGGCTCTCGGAAGACTCGACAAGCGCCGCGCGATGGAACTTGCTCGACGGCGGCGGAATGTATGCCGTTGGCGTCGATGGCAGCGTCACGGGGCGCGGTGCCGACAATTTCATTCTCGACGATCTCCAGCACGACAGCGGCACCGAAGGCGAGCGCGAAGCGGCATGGCGCTGGTATTGCGAAATCGCGATCCCACGACTTGAACCCGGCGCGAGCATCATCGCGATCGGTACGCGCTTTGCCGAGGACGATCTCTTCGGTCGTATTCTCGATGGCCCCGATGGTGCCGATTGGGAGCTCTTGCGCCTGCCGGCCCTTGCCGAAGTAGGCGATCCGATGGGTCGCGCGGTTGGCGAGGCATTGTGGCCCGACCGCATCCCTGCGTCGGAACTCGATGCGCGCAAGCGCAGCATGGGAAGCCGTTGGTTTGAATGCCAATTCCAACAGAACCCTTTGCCGACCGAGGGAAACATCGTCAAAGGCGCATGGCTACAGCGCTACGAGAAGGCGCCGGAGTCGTTCGATAAAGTCGTTTGCGCGCTCGACGCAGCGTCGAAAACCGGCGTTAGTAACGACTACTCGGCTATTGTCGTCCTTGGTGCGCGGCCCGACGGTTTCTTCGTGCTCGACGTATTGCGCCGGAAGGTTGAATATCCCGAACTGCTTCGCATGGTACAGGCGACGTATTCGCAGCACAATCCGTCGGCGATCTACGTCGAAGACGCATCTGCCGGCACGCAGCTCATCCAAAATCTTCGCCGCGAAAGCAGCCTCCCGATCGTGCCGGTGAAGGCGCTCGGTTCCAAGGTGTCGCGCGTCGAGGGCATCACGGGGCTGCTCGAGAGCGGTCGCGTGTTCTTCCCAAAGGACGCGCCCTGGCTTGTCGACTTCGAGCGCGAATTGCTCGCGTTTCCCAATGCAAAGCACGATGACATGGTCGACGCCTTCGCGATGGCGCTCGGACAGATCGTCGATCGACCGTTTGTGTATGCGCGAATCGTCGAGTCGGTCGACTACAACGCCCCAGAATCTCAGTCTCTCACGTTTCTCAGGTCGCTCTTTCATTAATCACACCAACGCTTGGTGACGCTTCAGCGCCGCCGGGCAAACACGGAAAGGAAGAATCACTCAATGGCTACGCAAACCCTAACGCAACCTATCGACGAGAAGCTCCTATCTACGCTCTGTCACATTCGCGCGATCTCCGACGAGATCGAATCGATTCACAACTCGTTCGCGAACATTATGGACGACCTCTTCGAAGCCTATAATAAGCTCGTCGTCGACCTCCGCGACGCCAAGCTCCCAACGAAGACCGATCTCGAGAGCATCACGCAAAGGCTCCACGATCTCCGACATGCGTGCGATGCAAATGATGTCACCATCTCGCACGCCTCCAACGCAGTCGACTTTCTCCTCGGGAACGTCGTACGACTCCCCAACGGCGACATCATCGCAGCAGAGGAAGCGACCGAGAACGAATACGCCTACTCCGAATCGATGTTCGGCGGTGCGGGCGAGTTACGGTTCGGTGTTTCCGAGGCGGAGCGCCTCAGTACCGACGCTCTATCGGATCGCATTGCCGACGCGCTCCGTGCGCGAATCGAGCGCGCAGAATGAGACGCGTTCCCGTCGATCCCAGCACCCTTGTGCGCGCCGATTCCGTGGAGCGCATCATCATTCCCAATAATGAGGCCGGTCGGCGGCTCGTGCACCTGCTGTTCGAACTGCGCGCGCACTACCTCGCCAAGCGACGCGCGGAAAGCGAAAAAATGGAGGCGGAGAAAGCGCCATGAAACAAAGCCGAAACGCTCCCTGCGACTGCGGAAGCGGACGCAAATATAAAGCCTGCTGCCTTGCCAAAGAAGAGGCCGAGCGCGCTGCCAGCGCGCCGGCTACTCCTCTTGGCGAGCGGCCCGATGGCGTGCTCGTCCTCATGCCGACCCGCGGCACCATTTCGGTCGAAACCTATCACTCTCTTCAGCGGGGCTTCGCGAGCATTCCCCATGTCATCGCGCTCGGCGCGCGAAAGGACGTCGTAACAGCGCGAAATATGTTGGCAAAGATGGCGGTCGACGCGATCGCGAATAATCCAATCAAGCAACCCGTCCGCGAGACGTTTGCATTGTGGGTCGACGACGACGCCTGGTGGCCTCCCGAGACGGTTTCCGTGATGCTGCAAGCGATGCACCATTTCCCGACGCTCGATGCGCTCTTTGGAAGATTCGGCGCTCGAATGCCTATGTCGAAGATCTTCGCGTGGAAAGACCGCGACGATATCGAGAGCTTTCCGCGCGAATTCGTTGACTGCAAGCCGAATGACGTCGTGCCGATCGAGCGCGCGGGCTTTCATTTCGTGCTCATGCGCCTTCGCTTGCTTCAAAAACTCGGCCCCGATCCGTTCACGCCGCCGACCAACGAGCACGGCGCTTTCACCCAAGGCGAGGATACCGCGTTCTGCGATCGTGCGATCGACGCCGGCGCGAAGCTCGCCGTTGGCATGGGAATGCCGATCGCTCACGTCGATCCGCGCGACGGGGCCGGCTATCTGCCGGGAATGGCGCAGATGTATATGGACGGGGACTTCGCCCGCGTGATCGAGGGCGATCCGGGCGCAGTGCGCTCCTATGGAGAAGGCTTAAACTCGGCATTCAATGCCCAACACGCGGCGAAGATGAACCTGGCCGAGGATCTCGTCAAGCGCCGCGCGCTTTTTTCGACGGGCGGTGCGGTATGATGGGCCGTGACATGATCTTTGGCGGTCGTCTCGTTTTACAGAGCATCGGAAAGGAAGAAACAGTATGACGCCTACAAGGCATCGCTACCGTACGCTGACGAGCTGGCTCGCGGCATTCACTTTGTGTTTACTAAGTCTTATGCTTGCTTCTACATCGCCAGCGGAAGCAACAGTCAATATCAACCGCGTCGTCCGAACGCTCATCCTTCCACAGTCGGATTCACCTGTTAAACTTGAAAACTGCAGTGCAGTGGCAAACGACTATGTTTCAAATCTTGTGAGGCCGCCGTCATATCTCTATACGCAAATACACGCCGAGGTATCCTTCGAAAACATGGATGCTCGCACAGCTACTGCGGTTCAGTTTGCATTCGAAGTCGATAGCCCTTTCAATACGGCCTACGCCACCCTTACAGGAACTTCGATGGGGACATATTCGACCGACGTCCTCATTCAGCCTCATCGAGCTGGCCTTCTAGATTTGTTGCAATCTGACGCAACAGCATGGAACGGCAACGTTCGTGGGCAGAATGTCGCAATCGTGGTTTGCTATGTTCGCGCGGTTCGGTTCGCTGACGGAAGCGTCTGGACAGCCGATCTTAAAGCAGAGATTCAGAAAGTAAAGGCTGGGTTGTCACCATCGCCATCGCCATCGCCATCGCCTTCGCCGTCGCGCGCCTTCGTAAAACTTAGTCGCGGCATCTTCCGCGGGATCGGAGGCAAGCGATGAACCAGGTCGAGGTAAATAATGCTCTCAATGCAGCGTTCAATTCCAATAAAAGTCGAGCGCAGTTTTCTTTACTCGCGGTCGGAGAAGACCGATTCGATGTCGTTATTCGCTATGGTTCGCCGGATGCAGAGCGTGCAAAGATGCTGGTTGCGCAGGTTCTTGGCGCGCAATTGAACGAGTGCCGGCTTAGTAGGCCGCTATGAGGGGTCACTTCGAGCGGAGAACTTATACTAACAGGAAGAATGGCGAAGAGATGGCGACGTCGACCTGGACGGTTGTGTACGATGAACCGCGAGAACCCGGAAGCCCTCGCCGGCAGCGAACGAGAGGCGGCTTTAAGACCCGCAAGGAAGCCGAGATTTGGCTACACGGCGAGGCTGAGCGTCTTCGATACGGCGTAACCTCTGGCGATGACCGACAACCGCTCGCTCAGTATTTGCGGGCATGGTTGGCAATGATGGAAGCGGTGATCTCGCCGACGGCGTTCCATTCCTACGAAAACCACGTCCTGCGGCATATCATTCCCGCCATTGGGAAAGTGAAGCTGTGCGACCTCGGGCCGCACCATATCGAGAAAGCGAAGGCCATTTGGGCGTCGACTCAGCACGGCATCGTTAAGCAAAGTAGGCCGCTCAGCCCGCGAACGGCAAAACACGTTTTCACGACCCTTCGAAACGCCCTTAATCGCGCGAAGCGGCAGCGCATCATCGCAAGCAACCCATGCGAGTTTGTCGATCCGCCGCGGGTCGAGCGCAAAGAGATGCAATCGCTCGATGCAACGGGCGGCGCCGCGCTGATGGCAGCGCTAGAAGAAGATGCGATCGGGGCCGCAGTCGTCGTCGCTATCGGCACCGGCCTGCGACGGGGCGAGCTTTTGGCGTTGCGATGGGGCGACGTCGATCTCGATGCGAGAGTGCTTCTGGTTGCGCGCTCGATCGAACGCTATAAGGGCGAGACGCGCTTCAAAGACCCGAAGACGAAGCGATCGCGGCGCACGCTGAGCATTCCGGGGTTCGTCGTCGAGCGTCTTCGCCGGCACCGGCGCGAGCAGGCGCAGCGTTTTCTAAGCTACGGGTTTGGGCGCCCGACGGATGAAACGCTCATCTTCGAGCAGCTCGGCGAGCCGTGGGTTCCCAACACCTTCGGCGTGGCCTTCACTCGGGCGCTGCGGAGGGCGAATATCCCGCCCCTTCGCCTCCACGATCTCCGGCACTCGTATGCGTCGATCATGTTGGCATCCGGCGTCGACCTGAAGACCGTGAGCGACTCGCTCGGGCATTCCACGATCTCGACGACCGCCGACGTCTATGCCCACGTTACAGAGAGCCTCAAACGAGAGGGGGCCGAGAAGCTCGATGCAGCCTTCTCAGCCGAGCGCCGGAGGGCGCGAGGATAACCCTCGCTCGCCGACCTGTTAGCAGTATGTTAGCAGTCGGGCCGGTTTAGGGGGTTTTCACGAGGGGAATTTGGTGGGGAAGGTGGGACTCGAACCCACATGAGTTGCCTCGGCCGCTTTTGAGGCGGCTGCGTCTGCCATTCCGCCACTTCCCCAGGCTCGGCAGGGCGGATGGTTCGCGCCGCGCTACGGCGCTCCTGGAAGGCTGATGTCGATCTCGGCGTGCCGGCGATAGCGCAGTTCGAGCAGCCGGCTCCCCAGTGGGCTGGAGACGGCGAGCGGATCGCCGCCGATCGTACGGATGCGTTCGTCCCCACCCGCAGTAAACGCGTTGATGGAAATGCAGCGCGCGGAGCATGCCAAGAGCACGCGAAGCAGCGCGCGCCGTGGATCGAGAATAAAGGTCTTCGTGAAATCGACCGGCGTTGCCGCCAGGTCGGGGGCGCGATAGCGGCAGGTCAGTATCTGCGCCGCCGGCCCGCTGCGGTCAACGCAACGATAGCGGCGATTGAACGTACCTGCCTCGAAGGGGTGGGTGAACGGCGCGATATAATCGCGCTTCGATGGAGGCAGCGGCTTCGCAACATCGTCGCGAAAGAGACCGATGCTCGTTGCTAGATTCGTTTTCCGGCGCCGATCCTCGAGCACGAAGGAACGTGCGCCGGCATCGGCGCTGACGATCAAACGCAAACGCGCGTTACGCAGAACGTACGTCGGCGTTCCATCGGAGCGAATCGCCGCGACGAGTGCCTGGAGATCGTCATCGGCGTTCATCGCGCGCGTGCGTGGAAGCGGCGGCGTGCAGAGGACCCATGACACGCGCGCTTTCGTCGGCGCGACCCGATCGATACGCCAATCGCAGGCCTCGCCGGGCGCGAGCGCATGCGCGGGAATCGTCACCTGCGCCGAACCGATTGCCAGCGTGACCTCCGGGATCGCGCGCGGCGTTTTTGCCAGGTTAAACTGATCGAAGAGCGCGCTCCGTCGGCGCGGGCCGAGCAGCAGCGTCGCGTCCTCGGTGCCGCCGTTTGTCGGTGCGATTCCTCGCGCACGTGCCGCGCGCGGGGATCGGACGAGTGCGCCGTGCCGACGATAGCGCGCCAAGCGCGCGCGGACCGCTGGGAGCATGCCGGCTTCATCGGCAATCGGTGGGAGAACGAGCGCGCGATACCGTGCGAGCGTTCCCGGTTCGGCGAAGCGGAGATCGACGGCACGACAGGTGAGCGCGAGCGCACGGCATTGCATGAACGCGCGAATGGTCGCTGCTGCAAATGCAGCGATGCGTGCGTTGTCGACGTTGCCTGGAGGATACGCGCTGACCGGCCAGGCGACGGCGATATTCGCATCGGGATGTAAGCGCGCGAGCTGACGCGCGCCCACTTTTTCCACCAGTGCGCCAAAATCGGCGGTCGGTGCGTAGCGCGCCTGCCGCACGCCGCCGAGCGAGAGCGCGGCGTTCCATGCATAGAGCGCGTTCGCCCACGGGGCCTCCCAACCGGCGGGATTCATCGTATCTTGAACGGGAAAATTGACGATTGCGTGCGCGCCGAGTTGGAACAGTTGGTGGAGCGCGATGGTGGTGTTTTCCGGGGCGGCCGGGCGTGGGTGCGTTTCGCCTGCGCCTTGTAGCCAACCGGCTTGAAACTCGCTCTGCATGACGGCGCGGTGCACCTGCGTTTGCAAAAGCGCGGTTGAGAAAATGAGTTGTGCGAGGTCGTGCGTGCCGATGCGATAGGCATCGCTCTGATACCAGTTTCCCCATGCCCAGGCGCCGATCGCCGCAGGCACCTTACTCTGATAGGTGTTGACGAACAACGGCACGTTCGGGCCGATCTCGTCGCGCACTGCGGCTTTGAGCCAACGAATGTAGGCGTGCCAGTGCGGCGCCGGCCAGGTGTCGTTATCGATGTACGCTCCTTGGTCGTCGTCGAGCGCAACCGCAGCGACGCTGTTGGACCAGGGAGCGATCGCGGTAAAGAGCGCGTGGAACCATCGATGCACTGCGCGAAGGTGGTCGGCGTTCGCGAGCCACTCTTTTGCCGCGTCGTCGGCGCGGGCATTTTGGAGCGTTGCCGTCGCCGGGTAGCGCCCCTGGAGAATATCGTGCAACGGCATGCGATATGCTCTCCCAACCAGCAACCATGCGGGATACCCTCCATTGCGCCACTCGTTTCGAATCACCGGGCCGGGCCGTACGATGATGCGAAAACCGTCGGCGACGATGAGTGCGAAGAGCCCGCGTACGTCGCGCCGGGGATTGGTGCGTCCGGTAAAATCGAAGTCGCCCGGGCGCGGCTCCTGGAAGTTCCACGGAATGTAGAGATCGATGGTGTTGATGCCCATTGCGCGGTAGGCGCGGAGATCCACCGCCCATTGCGAGCGCGGCGTCCGTGCGTAGAAGAAGGAGGCGGCATAGAGAAAATGGTGGATGCCGCGCCGGTGATCCACCCAACCCTGCCGAGCCGGCGCGAGCGCGCCGATGAAAGCGATCGATAGGACAACGGCAGCGTAACGGCGGAGCGGAGGCATGCTCGGCTCTTCGGGTGAGGAAGGCGCGTCCCTCGCGCGAAAGGAGCATCGGTGTCATTTCGAATCTTGAGCGATCTGCTCGGCCTCCGCGGGAGTCTCGAAATCTGCACGCTCCGATCGGAGGCGCTTGCAAGCGGCGTGCTCGGCGATCCTATCGAGCGTTTTTTCGGTGTCTACTTGCCTCCGGAATACGATCCCTACGGATCGCAACGCTATGCGATCATCTATTATTTGCACGGACATGGTTCGAGTCTCCTCAAGGGGCTCTCGGCAGATCCGTGGGAGCGTAACCTCGTTCAACAGGCCGATGCGGCGATGCTCGCCGGGTCGTTGCCCCCGGCGATTCTGGTCTTCATCGATGGCGCGACGCGCCTCGGCGGCTCGCAATACGTCGATTCGCTGCAGAACGGCGATGTCGCACGACATGTAGCGATGGAGATCGTCGATGAAGTCGACCGCCGCTATCGGAGCATTCACCGCCCGAGTGCGCGCGGGATCGTCGGAAAGTCCTCCGGCGGCTTCGGAGCGCTGCACATCGCCGCGCATTTCCCTGGGCGCTTTTCCGCGCTTGCTTCGATTGCGGGCGATGCGTATTTTCGCTTGACGATGCCGATGCTTTTCCCTGCGGCACAACGAGCGCTCGAGCGTTACGGCGGCGATCCGGCCGCGTTTACGGAAGAGTTCCACCGTGCCTCTTCGCGTCGCGATGAGGATTACTCCGCGCTCTTCATTCTCGCGTGCGCGGCGGCCTACTCACCGCGCTCGCAGCGCGCCTTCGATGTGGAGTTCCCATTCGATCTCCGCAGCGGCGAAATCAAGGACGAAGTCTTCGCCCGTTGGCTCGCCTTCGACCCGGTAGAGTATGACGCCGAGAACCGGGAGATCCTCGCCCAGCTCTCGCTCTGTTATCTTGATGCCGGGCGTCGCGACGAGTATGGACTCGATATCGCCGCTAGAACGCTCGCACACCGCCTTCGCGAGAGCGGTGTGCGCGTTCGAAGCGAGGAGTTTCCGGGCGGCCACCGCAACACTACGGAGCGCTCCATCGGCGCTTTCACCGCGCTCCTCGAGGTACTCGACCGTTGATCTATCGTAGATATCTGCTCGTATTGCTCGCGCTCTGCGCGATCTCTTTCGCACCGGCAGGGGCGACGCTCTCCGTGCCGCCGCCGGCATCGTTAGCTCAGCGGACCTATAACGACCCGGCTATCCACTACGTCGCTCCGGAGGGCGTCGTGCTCGTCGAAATGCGCCCGATACCATACCAGTCGGCCGCGCACATGACTCCGGTTGCTGTCTGGGGATTTGATGTCGGGCATTCGCATGCGCGAATTATCTCCATATCGTACGAGCGCTTTTCGGATGGGTCGTTGCGGGGATTCTATGCAACTTACGTAAACGAACTTCGAAGTGCGTCACACGGCGGAATGTTCGTTCGTCGTAAAAATGCAACGCTCGTCAACGGCATGCCCGCCTATTGGGTGAAGGTTAGCTCCGGCAATGGCTTCAGCCAAATGCGCTCCTATGCGTATATTTGGTACGACGGCGTCCGCGGCGTTGTCCTTTCGGAGGAGGCGCGCGCCGGAAACATCGGCGAGCGCCGGGCAAAGCACGACCTCGCCGGAGCGAGTGCCGTCGCCTATCCCGTCGGACGTGACTATTAGCGAGGTGCGCTTCGTTCGATCGCTTGGCGAAGATCGGCGATGAGGTCGTCGCAGTCTTCGATCCCGACCGAGAGGCGCAGCAGACCGTCGGTCACGCCGCGCCGCTCGCGATCTTCCTTCGGAATTGACCCGTGCGTCATGCGCGCGGGGTGACAGAGCAACGATTCTACGCCACCGAGCGATTCGGCGAGACTAAACAATTTGGTCTCGCGAGCGAACGCAAAAGCACGCTCGACCGGCCCACGTAAGACGAAGCTCACCATGCCGCCGAAGCCGCTCATCTGCGCCTTCGCGATTGCGTGTTGTGGATGGCTCGCCAATCCGGGGTAATAGACCCGCGCGACTTCATCGTGCTGCTCGAGAAATTCGGCGACCCGCGCTGCATTCGCCGCGTGTTCGCGCATGCGCAGCGCCAGCGTCTTGACGCCGCGCATCGTTAGCCATGCATCGTGCGGTCCCGGGACGCCGCCGACGGCGTTTTGGTGAAACTTGATCGTATCGTGCAGATCGGATCGGTCGGTGATCGCCGCGCCACCGACGACATCGGAGTGGCCGCCGATATATTTCGTGGTCGAGTGGACGACGACGTCGGCTCCCAGCGCGAGCGGTTGCTGAAAATACGGCGAAGCGAACGTGTTGTCGACAACGACGATCGTGCGTTGCGCGTCACGGAGCGCGCAGACCGCTGCGATGTCGACGATCTTGAGCAGGGGATTTGTCGGCGTTTCGATCCAGATCAGTTTCGTCTCTTCCCGCAGAGCGGCACGGACCGCGGCGAGATCGCTCATATCGACGTAGGTAAACGACATCCCATAGCGTTCCAAGACGCGGGAGAAAAGCCGATACGTGCCTCCGTAGAGGTCGTCGGTAACGACGATATGGTCGCCGGCGCTACAGAGGTTCAAGACCGCTGCCGTCGCGGCCATGCCGCTGGAGAAGGCACTACAATAGCGAGCGCTCTCAAGCGAAGCGAGCTGCGCTTCCAGAGCGGTGCGCGTCGGGTTGACGGTGCGACTGTAATCGAAGCCGCGATGTTCGCCGACGGCGGTCTGCGTGTAGGTCGAGGTCTGATAGATGGGAACGATCGTCGCGCCGGTTGTCGGATCGGCCTCTTGTCCGACGTGAATCGCTCGGGTGCTAAATTTCATGAGCGAACGTCACCCTGCCGCTTCAGTGCTGCCGGAGAGAAAACTGATGATATCCTGCCGCGTGACGACACCGACCGGTTCGTCGGCATCGGTGACGACGATGGCGTGGTTCGCCAGCGTGAGTAATTTGTAGGCGCTCTCCAACGGCTCTGCGCTATCGAGCGAAGGGAAGGGTCGCCCCATGACTTCGGCGACTTGCCGGTGCACGATGTCGCTGCGGTCGAAGACCGCCTGCATGACGGCGACATCGTTCACGCTTCCGATCTGTTCTTTCCCGCGCATGATGGGAATTTGCGAAATTTCATAGGTCCGGAGAATATCGAGCGCGCGCTGTACCGTTTCGCGCTCGTCGAGGACGATCATCGGCGGCAGCGGCGTTTTGCTGCGAAGAACGTCGGCGACGGTCGCCCGCCGCTTTCCTTCGGCGAGGAAGCCGTTCGCGATCATCCACTCGTCGTTGAAAATCTTCGACATATAGCCGCGCCCGGAGTCCGGGAATATGACGACGACCACCGCATCGTCGGGGAGCGATTTCGCGAGGGAGATCGCGGCGACCGCAGCGGTGCCCGAAGAGCCGCCGACGAGCAGCCCTTCCTCGCGCGTGATGCGGCGCGCCATAAGAAATGAATCGCGATCCGAGACGCGGACCATTTCGTCGATGACTTTCAGATCGACGGTCTCGGGGAGATAGTTCATCCCGATTCCTTCGACGGCATACGACCGCGGCGTATCGCCGGAATAGATCGAACCTTCAGGATCTGCACCGACGACGTGGATCTTCGGATTTTGTTCCTTGAGGAAGCGGGCTGTTCCCGAGATCGTACCGCCGGTGCCGATGCCGGCGACGAAGTGCGTCAGCGTGCCGCGCGTCTGCTCCCAGATCTCCGGGCCGGTCGTTGCGTAATGGGCGTCGGGATTGTGATGGTTGTGAAATTGATTCGGCTGAAAAGCGCCGGCAATCTCCGCCGATAACCGATTGGCAACGCCGTAGTACGATTCGGGGGAATCAGAGGGAACATTCGTCGGCGTGACGACGACCTCGGCGCCGTACGCTTTGAGGAGGTCGATTTTCTCGCGCGACATTTTGTCGGGCATCACCAAGATGCAGCGATAGCCGCGTATCGCCGCCGCCATCGCAAGCCCGCTGCCGGTATTCCCACTGGTCGGCTCGACGATCGTACCGCCGGGTTTGAGCAACCCCGCTTTCTCCGCCGCCTCGAGCATGGCAACGGCCGGTCGGTCTTTAATGCTGCCGCCGGGGTTCATATATTCAACCTTGGCCAGAACGAGGCAGCGTGCGCCGTCGGTAACGCTGTTGAGACGGACGAGCGGCGTATGGCCGATAGCGGCGAGGGCGTCGGCGCAGTATTCCGGCCGAAGAGCGGGTTCGATCGATGGGGTTTGCATAGCGCCTCGGGCTTCTTACTGCGGCTGCCTGCAGCCTGCGTCGGAGCCGCGCGCAGGGGCGCGACATGCGGCGCGATAATCCATCGGGTATGAAGGCTCTCCTGCGCGGAATCGCGTTTCTCGCAATCGCAGCGATCCTCGGCGGATGTAACGATGGGGCGCTTCCCCCGGGTGCTACCTATGCCTCGCTCTCGGGGACCGTGCTCGACGCGGCAACGAACCAGCCGATCGCCGGCGCGATCGTGACGCTCGACACCGTGCTCACGACGACGAGCGACGCCGCCGGTCACTTTACCTTTGCGAAGATCCCGACCGGAGATTTCGATTACACGGTGCAGGCCCCGGGCTACGCGACGATGAGCTCCAGCGGCAGCGCAACGCCCGGGAAACCGAGTGCTCTCGTCGTTCGGCTCAGCGTGGCAACGAAACCGCCGACCCCCGGAACAGCGACGCCCTCTTCGCCACCACGCGGTCGATCGTTTCGATAACCGCCTCGGCGAGCCGCTCGGGATCGTGGCGCACGTGCTCGGATTCACTCATGACCGCAGCAACGATCGGCTCGACGCCGAGCGCGCGAATCGCCGACTCGTCATTCTCGACGGGGAGCTGCCCCTCGACGGCGTAGAGATCGAGAAGCCGGCGCGGCCGCTGCGCGTTGACCAGCGCATAGTCGCAGATCTTTGCTCCGCCGTATTTCTGTAGCGCGGCGACGTGTTGTGACGCGCTCATCGCTCCGGTCTCGCCGGGCTGCGTCATCACGTTGCAAACGTAGATCTTCACGGCGTGCGCGGCAGCGATCTCCGAAGCGATCCGGTCGATGAGGAGATTCGGTAGAATCGATGTGAAGAGCGAGCCGGGGCCGAGCACGATTGCGTCGGCATCGCGTATCGCTTCGACGACTTCATCGAGCGGCTTTACGTCGGCGGGATCGAGAAAGAGACGGGCGATCGGGCGCGGGCTCTTGCCGACCTCCGATTCGCCGCGAAGGATCGTACCGTCGTCGAGTTCGGCGCAGAGCGTCGCAAAGCGCAGCGTCGAGGGAAGCACGCGTCCGACAACGCTAAGGACGCGGCTCGACTCCTTAATCGCGCTATCGAAGTTTCCCGTAATGCCGGTCATTGCCGCGATGAAGAGGTTGCCGAATGAGTGCCCTTCGAGCCCTTCGCCATCGGAGAAACGATAACGGAAAAGATCGGTCACCAGTGCTTCATCATCGGCGAGTGCGACCAGGCAGTTGCGGATATCACCCGGCGGGAGGACGCCGAGTTCCTTTTGTAGGCGCCCCGACGATCCGCCGTCGTCGCTAACGGTAACGACGGCGGTGAGATTACTGGTATGCGCCTTCAGCCCGCGCAGCAGCGTCGACAGTCCGGTGCCGCCGCCGATCGCGACGATTTTATAGCCTTGGGCGAGCTTAAAGCGCCGGAGCCGTCCGAGTGGATCGGTGCGCGGTTCGCGGGCCGAGCGCGCGACGGCGCGTACACTGAAGTAGAGTCCGAGCGCCATCAACGTGACCCCGATAACGATAAACGCCGTCGTCAGGAAAGACGGCGGCATGAGATCGACGACGAATGCATCGAGCATCTCGTCGAGGCGGATGTGGACGCCGGATGCCACGACGATGCGATTTGCCGCATCGAGAACGAAGAACAAGCCGAGAAGTGCAACGAACATCCAGCGCTTGATGCCGAAGCCCGGGAGAATCCATTGCGCACCGGTGAGGATCCGCGAGCGCATCAGCGGCCGATATCCCGCGCTGCGACGTTGCATTCCAAGCCGGCGCTGCCCTCGGCGCAGGCCGCACTGAGACGACGCGCGACGTAGAGCGACCGATGTCGTCCGCCGGTGCATCCGATACCGATCGTGACGCGCGATTTTCCTTCGCGTCGATAGAGCGGAAGAAGAAAGCCGATGAGATCGCGGGCACGTTGAAGGAAGGGTTCCAAGGTATCGTCGCCTTCGATAAATCGTGCGACCGCCGGATCGCTGCCGAGTCGCTCGCGCAACGCGGGATCGTAATTCGGATTGGCGAGAAAGCGCACGTCGAGGAGCAGATCGAGCTCGGGCGGTAGACCGTACTTGAAGCCGAACGCAAGGAACGTCACCTCGAGCGGGCCGCCGAGGCCGCTACCCACGGCGCTGGTGACGCGGGCGCGGAGTTGCGAGAGCGTCATTGCGTCGGTCTCGATCGTCGTCGTGGCGAGATCGTGGATCGGTGCGAGCGCCGTCCGCTCGCGTTCGATCGCTTCGCTGAGCGTGACCCCGGGGCTCAAGCGATGGCGGCGCCGCGTCTCGCTGAATCGCCCGACGAGCGCACGCTCCCCGGCCTCCAGGAAGAGGACGTCGAGCCGAGCGACCTGCGCGCGCAAGGCGTCGATCCGTGCGACGAACGCTGCGACCTCGCCGTCGGGAAGCGCGAATGAGAGGGCGACTCGGTACGTGCCGCGCTGATAAAAATGCGCGAGGGTTGCGTCGAGGAGATCGGCGGGAAGTTGGGCGACGCAGGCGAAGCCGATATCCTCGAGGATCTTGAGCGACTGCGTGACGCCCGCGCCGGAGAGGCCCGCCGCGATGACCAGGTGGAGCTCGGGATACCGTGATGCAGGAGTCGGCATGTCGTTGTTTTCTCCACGCGAGGCAAACGCCCTCATCGCTAAAATCGAACCCTTGGTCGAGGAGCTCTTGCGCTTGCGGCGTGAGTTGGCGATCAACCTGCTTGCGACCAACCCCGAGCTTCGGGTCGGCCCGAGCCGCAACCGGCTCGCGGGGCCGCATTCGACGCTCCCGACGCCGCGCTTCGGCGAGATGAAGATCGAGATCATCCGGCTCATTCACCGCATCGAACACTTCGGCTGCGTGGTGAAAGATATCGATTTAGGCCTTATCGATTTTCCGAGCGAGCGTCACGGCGAGCAGATTTGGCTCTGCTGGAAATACGGCGAGCCGGTCGTCGCGCATTGGCACGGCGAGAACGAAGGCTTTGAATCGCGCCGCCCGTTAAGCTAAGCTCGCGCGCGGGGAGCGGCCTTTACGCGGTCGCCTTTTCGGCGCTTGCTTCAAAGGGAATGAAATCCTCGGCGAGCCCTTGGAGGCGAACCTCACCGAACTCTGCGGTGTAGGCGCCGCTCTCGACGCCGACGATCGTGCCGGTCTCCGGGACGTTGGCGAGTTGGGGGATTTTCGCGCGCAGTTCCTCGGGAATGCGTACTTTATCGCCGATCGCGAGCGAGCCTTGATCCCAGAGCGCGTTGAGCGCATCGAGCAGCATCGGCAAGGGGATGCCGTAATCTTCGCTGACCGCGCCGATGGTGTGCGATTCGCTAATGGCACAATTGCTGCAGCCGCCGAGGTGGAAACGCGCGAAGACGCGACGCGCCCCGGCATGCATTTTGAAAGCCTGATCGACGGTGATATCGGGAGTGAAGGTCTGCTCGCTCATGATGGATCCTAACGCTGGAGTGCGGGGAGGGGATGATTCTTTTCGTACCAACGCGGCGTCGGCCCTGGAAGGTTGCGCGTGCGGAGGCGTGCCTATAAGCCGGATTCTGTACCTGCAGGTCATGCAGGCGACGATCATCTCTCTGGGGCGCGCGTCTCCGTGCGCCTCGATGCAACGTAACTCGAGCCGGGTGGGCGACCCGCCTGCCGCAAGCGACAGGTATCGAGCGGTCTTGCTTCGGATGGGGTTTACCGCGAGGCTACGTCACCGTAGGCCTCCGTGAGCTCTTACCTCACGATTTCACCCTTACCCGCGGCTCGCGCCGCCGGCGGTATGTTTCTGTGGCACTTTCCTTCGAGTTACCCCGACAGGCCGTTAGCCTGCATCCTGCCCGCTGAAGCCCGGACTTTCCTCGCCGCATCCACGGCGCGATCGTCCGGCACCCTCCGCCTGGGGAGGGTACGCGCCTTTCGCGCCGGCTGCCTGCCATCGGGCTGGCCTTCTGCGGTCGCCCGTTACGTTCCATTGCTGATTGCTTGTAATATCGGCAGAGTGACCAAATAAAAGGCGATCTCGCATACGCTCGTAGCCGGCAACTGGGAGGGGCGTACCGTCGCAACGATTACCTCGCCTGCTCCAGGTGTATTGAGTCCAGGCGGCACGCTCGAACGCGCTGCCACACTCATGCCGGATCTTTGCGCCCCAGTTCTCTCGGTCATGGCGGACGGCGAACTCGTAGGCGTCTTCACGCGCCGCGATCTTCTTGCCGCGTACCGCAGCGTGATCTCCGTTTAGATGCTTGGCGGTGGCGATCTGCGATCCGCAGAAACCGGGCTCATAATTCCTACAGCGATACCGTCGGGGTCCTCAACGACGGTGTAGCGTGCTCCCCAAATCGCATCATAGGGTGGTTGCAAACCAGGATAACCGGCCGCAGTCATCTCGTCGTAGATCGCGTCCACGTCGGTACGCGAGGGCACCTCGAATCCGATAACCACGCGCCCCGCAACGTCTCTCTCGCCCTTCCAGCCCCTGTTCCATTCGCGCGCGAAAGTAACGCTATCGATGTCGACATCGGCACCACCGGCCTGCGAAGATCGCTGCGCCGTAACGTGATGAATCCCCGGTTCCGACTTCCAGATTGCGTTATCTGATATTTCGACGCCGAGCTTGCGATAGAATCGGAGCGACGCCTCGGCATCGCCGGTGACGATGTTCATCTGATTACACTGCGGTTGAAGGTGCTTCGTCGTTTGCTCCTCCGATTCTCCGTGCATTGCGTACCGCTGCCTTACATGCACGCGGTGTAGGGAGGCTGTTGCTC
Organism: bacterium; assembly: GCA_021794175.1. GTDB lineage: Bacteria > Vulcanimicrobiota > Vulcanimicrobiia > Vulcanimicrobiales > Vulcanimicrobiaceae > JABEUX01. The sequence continues at coordinate 51,967 of JAJYRI010000003.1, read as the reverse complement.
CACATCACGCACGCGCCACCGTCGATCGAAGCGGACAATGACGGTGATGGAGGTGCCGCACACGAGGCTCGACCGCATCGGAAGCTCAATGGAGCCGGACTGGTGTCCATAGGTCAGAGCGAGATGCCGAGTGCGTAGGAGAGCATCCACCGCCTTAGAGCTCATTCCAGGGCGCAGGGACGTTTGCATCCAAGCGATCTCGGCGCGGGAGCGCGCCTCCGTGCGTTCGTTTTCTAGATCGTACGCTTTAGCGAGGGCAAGGCCGAACGCGGATTTGTCGGCGGCGCGATCGTAACGCTCCTTGAGAGCTGGGCCCGCTCCCCCGCTATCGACGACCGCTTGGAAGTACGCACCGAGCACCGCATCCTCGCTTCCCGGCGGCACCTGGTCGGTATAGAAGACGTAGTCGTCGATGAGTTGGCTGTTTTCGATGACGTAGTTGCCCAGGCCCAATCTCCCGTCGTAGCGCGCGAGCATGCCCGCCGGAAGTCTCCCGGCCTTCGCTGTGACCGGCGTCACGAACACACCACGTATGAGCAGCGAGAGGTCGTGATCGCTAAAGCTCGATGCCTCCTTGTCCACCGACGCCTCATCGGAAGCCGGTGGGAACGGTGGGGCTAACGCCGAGAGTCTGGTGTCGAGTTCGCGAAGAAACGCCTGACGGTAGCGATAGGGATCGGCTGCATCTCGCGGTTGGTCGCGGTCTCGCGCTTCGAGCGCATCGTAGTAATGCTTCCATCGCTTGCCCGCCACGCCCGAATCCATGGCGGCAAGGATGAGTGCATTGTTCAACGCTCGCCGATGCATGGGCGAGGTGCTTTCACTGCGATTCAACCAGATCCAACCGGGGTCGGCATCGCCGGGATAGAACACGATGCGATCGAACGAAGGCATCTGCGACGGAGGCTTCGCGATGTAGTGGATCGCGGGGCCATGTTCGAGCGCCAGGTGCTTGAGAGCAACCATCTCTGCAAGGGAGGGCTGCCACGATTGCGTGGCGCCCAGAAATACGACCGTGGCGAGCAGCGCCAATGCGCAAGCGATCGGTCGCATCAGTACTGCGGCCAGAACTGCTGGGTGTAGCCGGCCGGAATCACGAACGTTTGCAACGCCTCGGCGGAGCCGATGCGACGGAGGTTCCGCACGTCGACGGCCACCTCGATCGTCCCATCCCGTCGAACGCCTTCGGCGTGTACGAGAATCGCTCCGCGCGGAAGCGGAGGCGGCGATCCCTCAAGGTGGATGGCCGGCCTCATTTCCCGGAGCATGTTCGAGGCGACATCGGTCAGATCGAAGAGTCGTTGAGGCTCGACCGGGAGCGGCTCTCCCAAGAACGTGCGCGTCGCGCAGGATGGGTATCCGGCCTCGGTTACCGCGTACTCGCGCTCATTGAGTTCGGTGGGCAACAGTGCGTTCGCCGTCCTCGATACACTCACCAAGCGGTAACCGAGCGTCGCATCGGGCGAATGGAAGTGCTTTGACGCGATCGATTGGATGCGCCATACCAGAGGGGTGCCTCCCGTGAATCGCGATGGCAGCGGGTTCGGCGTCACCGATGGTGCCGGATCGATCGAGTAGGTGGTGTAGGTGCGCAGCGCCGTGCTGGCCACAACGGCCACGTGCGCTGCGCAATCCACGAGCACGAAGAGGTGCTTTTCCGGGATATCTATTCGGGCAAGATCGCCGAGATAGGTGTAATGGCGATGCCGCACGGAGTCGTCAAAGGTGATACCGTGCGCCGAAGCCTCCGTCCGTTCGAGCGCGGCGATGCTTGGAAATACCGGCGGGGCGACTTCGGGTCCAGGAGTCGCCCTCACCGCATGCGCGGATGGGCTGCTAATCATCGGGAAATCCGCGACTCCGTGAGCGTGAATTGTCGGTAGGGCCTTACCGGTTGCCAGATCGCGGCGCGTGAAGTCGTCGGTTTCGATACCCTGTCCCGGCATCACGAACGGCCCGAAATGCTGTGTATAGGCGACGCCGTCGATGACTGTCGACGCATCCTCGCGGAGTTTGCGAGCGCGCCGGGGCATGCCATTGGGTAGTGCAATCACGAAGCTCCCAACCTGCGACTCAACGTAGAGCTTCGATCCCCGGAACCCTACACTCTCGGCGGGAACGGATATCCGGCGCATGATCTTTCCGCTTGACGGATCGATGATGTCAACGCGACCACTATCGCGTGTGATATCGTACGAGACCGCGAGATACCGGCCGTCCGAAGAGACGGCCGCATCGAACCAGTGCCGACCGAGATCGAATGATCGGATCTTACGCAACGTCTTCGCGTTGTACATGGTGAAGGTTTGCGGTACCCGCACGTCCGTGCCGTCGACGATGGGATAGTCGCTGTCGTCGACGAACAGGTGCCCCCGGGAATCGAGCTGGACGCCCGATATTCCCCGCATCCCATCGTATACGCGATGAATTAATCGACCGTCGGGGCTAAAGACGCTCAGATGCCCCATGTCGGTCGTGAAATCGGTGTTTTTGTGCGGTTGTATCGCGGCGAATATCGTACCGTCGCGAGCGACCGCGACGACCGGAGCCGGGCCGCCCGGCAGTCGAATATCGCACGTTTGCGAGCCATCCGAGAGATTGTAGATGGCAAGATCCGCATCGCCGGAGTTCGCGCGCGCGAACTCCTCCATGATCGCGGCCTCGTGCTTTGGAACGCGGCACGGCGGCGTGGTCGAAGCTAGGGACGCGGAGAGCGCGACGATCGATGCCAGCATCGACTTCCCTATTTGCGTCCGGCTCGCATTGGCCTCTCGCGCAACTCTTCGGTTCGGCGGTTGAAATAGCACCGCTCCGCCGCTTGCTACGTTAGTGCGAGAGCCTGCGCGTACGCCGCTCGCGCCTCCTCTGTGGTGCGCGCCCCAAGCGGCGATACATATCTGCACGCGCGGCGTGAGCAAAGCGGTAATCAATCGATGCGCCCTGCGCGAGTTGCGCGCCTGCTGAAAAGAAAAACGCCCGTGAAATCAGGCGTTTCTTGGTGGAGGCAAGGAGACTCGAACTCCTGACCCTCACGCTGCCAGCGTGATGCTCTACCAACTGAGCTATGCCCCCAAGGTGCGGCGCCTTCTCTTCACGCCGGGTGCCCAGAGTCCTTCGGCGCTGGGACTTTTCATCTCTGGAACCGAGAGGAACTTCCACGCTCCGAGGCTAATCCACGAGCGCCGCCTCGGGGACGTAGCTCAGTTGGTAGAGCGCCTGCTTTGCAAGCAGGATGTCGCAGGTTCGATTCCTGTCGTCTCCACCAGAACTTGGAGCGCTATCTGAGCGCCGGGTCTCGCGAGAAGAGCAGGTAGATCACCCCGTGCGACATCGCAACCTCTGCCGGGCGTACGCCCGGTGGTATCGGTCGAGGTCGAGCGCAGGTGTTGACATCGGCGAGCGGGTCGAGCGGATTATCGAGAATCGATGCGCTGAAACCGTATTCGGCAAAACGTGTGCGGACGGCATCGAAAAGTTCGGGAAGCACCTCGACGACGATCTCGACGTCGGGCCGAAGATGCTGCTCGGCTTGCAGAAGTCCGGCAACGACGCGCTCTTCGGCTCCTTCGACGTCGATTTTGATGAGTCGGGCCTTCGATATCTCGCTTGCCGAGAGAATGCTTGCAAGAGGTTTCGCCGACACGATCGCCTCTTGGGGGCCGATCGAGCGAAGGAGGCTTGCACCGCTGGTGAACTCTTCCTCGGGGAGATAATAAATTGGGACGGAAGCCTCGCAGTCGAAGGCGGCGACGTTGACGCTGCGCACGTTTGTTGCGTCGTTGGCTTCAATGTTTTTCCGAAGCGCCGCATAGGTCGTTGGCGAGGCTTCGATGGAAACGACTTGCCCCTCCGGGCCCACCAGTCTCGATGCGAGTAGTGTAAAATAGCCAACGTTCGCGCCGACATCGATAAAGGTGTCGCCGGCGCGCAGCCGTTCCGAGATGAATGACGTGAGATTCGGTTCGAAGAGGCCAAAATGAAAAAGGCTGCGTTGTACGACGCCGCTGAGGCGACCCTCGAAGACATCGCCGAACATCGCGACAACGCGAACCGGGGGTTCGACGAAATTGGTGTAGGGATCAGCGAAGCAGCGATACCACCAGCGCTTTAACGCGCGCATCCCAGGTCGGCGCATCAATGGCCGCATCCGCGGAACGAGGGCAAAAAAGATCGGCGCGAGGGCGCGGTGGAAAAGCGGGCGTGCGGACATCGGTTCTCGGCTTGTACGTTTCCGTCGCAGTGCCTGCCGGAAACGACCGATGCCCGCACACCCCCGCGCGGCGGTGCTCGTTAGTCGACGATAGTGGTAACCGCGGTGCTCTGCCCTGCGGTAACCGTCGCGCTGGTGGAGACCGTTAATGAAACCCCAACCGATGCGTCGTACCCCGTCGCCGTCACCTGTGCTCCGGCTTGCGTGGTATAGCTGTTCTCGACGACGAGCGTGTAGGTGCCGGCGGGTAAGGCGTCGATGCTGAAATTACCGTTCGCATCCGTGATGCCGGCGTTGACGACCGTGCCGTTCTGCGTCGCCTCAACCTCGGCGCCGACGACCGGGGAGCCGGCCTGGTTGAGCACGGTACCCGAGAGCGATCCCGATTGCGCGACCGCCGTTGCGACGATCACCGGTTTCATCATAAAGTTTCCGCCGCCGGTCTCAACGATCGATTGCCCGGCGTTGAAATCGAGAACGAAGCCGTACGTGCTTCCGGCTTGGGCGTTGAGTGAAACGTTGACTTTAACGCCCGCAGTGCCGGCTCCATCGCCCGAGTCCGTCGAGGTTGCATTACCGAAGCCGCCTTGCGTTGCGCTCGGAACCGTTAAGGGCACATCGGTATAGGTGGTGCCGTTTTGCGTGTACGAAATCGTCGTGGTTGCGGTGTCGAGAACGAGACGGATCTGCTGATAATTCCCGGCTGGAATCGTCCCGGAGAAATTCAAAGCATTCGACGTCGACGTATAGTTGAGAATATTGACGACATTCGGCGACGAATACGACTGCAGGACCGTAACGGCGCTTCCGTTGCCGACTGCTTCGACTTTATCGATGCCGAGGTTGACTGCGGTCACCGTGATGCCGCCGAGTTGGATCGGCGCATCCATCATCGCGACGGAGAGCTGCGATGTGCCCGATGTCGGCACCGTGCCGCCGCCTCCGCTGCTTCCACCGCCGCCGCAGGCGGCGAGAGCGAATGTCAGCGCGAGTGTAAGTGCTCCAAATTTCATGTGTTCCTCCTTGACGGTGCGAGCGGTCGCCCCGCAATCGCGAGCATACCCGGCCCTCCGTCATTATAAACACGATGAACTTTTTCGTATAACGCACGTGACGAAAACATTACAGAAAAGCGAGCGACTAGAAGGTCGCTCGCAAAAATGTCGCTGGTGGGCCATCCTGGTCTCGAACCAGGGACCTCATGCTTATCAAGCATGCGCTCTAACCAACTGAGCTAATGGCCCGACGGTTTGGGAGTATAGCACATCGAGCAACTCCCTCCCTCCCGACTTTCCGGCAGATCATCTAGATCATCGCGATCCACTTTTTGAGCGTGTCGTCGGCGCTCTTGAGCTCGGCCATCAGCAGGCTTTGAAGGGCGTCGCTTTCGCGCATCTGCTCGGAGCGCACGGCCGTAACTTGGTCGAACTGCTCGTGCATCGCCAGCAGCGAGGCCTGGTCGACCGCCGCTTGGTGCTCGGCGGCGATCGCGTCGGTCTCCAACGTCGGGGCGGTCGCGGGAGCCGGCGTACCGACTCCCCGCGCTTGGGCCGGCGCCGCTTTCATGCCGAGATCGACTGGATGAACTTCTTGGTGATATCGTTATCGGCTTTGATCTGCTGCATCTCGACGTTGCGCAGCGTATTGATCTCGCGCATGTTCTCCGAGCGCTCCGCGGTCGCTTCGTCGAAGAGCGCCGACTGCATCGAGAGCTGCTCTTGGTGCTGCATCTGCGAGGCATAGAGGCCGAGCTGGAAGTTCTCGTCCCACGAGTTCATTGCGTTCATCGCCCCGTTTTGGGCGCCGCCGGCGAGCGCGGATGCCCCCATCGAGAGGAGTGCCGGCGCGGCGGCTTCGGCAAGAGCGGGAAGAAAGGCCACGTTAGTTCTCCTTAGGAAGTGGGGGTGCTGGCGTTGGTTTCGGCTGCGAGCTCGTCGAGCCAGGGCTGCTCGCCGTGCTGCGCCGCAGGCGGCGGTGCGAGCGGGATGCCTGGCGGTGCTCCCGTCGAGGTCGCATAGCTGTCGATGCGGGCGGCGGCCTCGGGCAGTTCGGCACGAGCCTCTTCGATCTGCGCCTGATGCCGCAGCACGGAGTCGGCATAGTCGAGGGTCGCGCCGTCGCTCCAGCGCGTCGTCGTCCCGCGGGCGGTCGGCGAACCCGCGTTATAGGCGGAGAGAGCGGCGCGCTCGTTCCCACCGTAGCGTTGGAGCAGGCCGTGCAGCATCTCGGCCGCGTGCTCGGCATTGCGGGCCGGGTCCATCGCGGCGGGGCTTCGGGCGAAGGCGTGGTAGCGGTCGTCGATCTGAAAAAGGCCATGCCCGTGCCCCCCATCGCCGAGGATGTTGCGCCCGGCATTGACCCCCGGCCCCCCGGTCTCTTGGGCGGCGACCGCCGCGAGCAGGGAGGGGTCGAGCCCATTGCGCTCGGCGGCGCGAGCGATCGGGAGGGCATAGGCGACGCCATGGGCGGCGAGCGCGGCGGCGGAAGCTGAGAAGGCGGTCATAGCATCCACCCTCTGCGACGAATGCGCGGTTTGACAAGAGCGCGGCCCGCCTCTACAATGTCTTGGTTGTACCAAAAGGGCCCCGCCTCGGCGGGGCCTTCCCAACGCAAGGCGCAGGTTTCTTTGGCTCGCTCGCACACCGTCGATCTCTCCGGCCTCCTCGCGGGAAGCCGCCAGCGGATCCTCATCGATGACGAGGTCGCCTTAGAACCCTTCGAAGATATCTCGTTCGTTGGGCCCGTTCGCGTTCACCTCGAGGTTCAGGCCACCGACGGCCTGCTCCACGTCACCGGTGAGGCGGCGGGCACGGTGAGCGCTGCGTGCGTGGGATGCCTCGACGAGGTCGAGCGGCCGATGTGCGTCGCAATCGACGAGCGCATCAACCCGCACGTCGGTCGCGAGGACGATCCCTTCGGCGAAGGAAACGTCCTTCTCGGCGGGAGATTGGATATCGCGGATCTAGCGCAGCAGGTGCTGCTCGGCGCGCTTCCGATGCGGATGCGTTGCTCCGAAGACTGTCGGGGACTCTGCGGAGTCTGCGGGATGAATAAGAACTCGGGCGCATGCTCGTGCGAAACTGGAGAAAAACGTGGCGAACTTAAAATGGAAAACCCCTCGCAGCAAGACGCGTAGCCGTCGGGCCGCGAATTGGAAGCTCAACCCGGTGACGACGACGGCCTGCTCGCAGTGCCGCCAGCCGAAGCGTCCGCACTTCATCTGCGAACATTGCGGAACGTACGATGGGCGCACGGTCGTTGAAGTCCGCGACGAACACGCCGGCCACACGCACGACTAAGTGTCGCTGACCGGAGTTCGAATCGCCGGCGTCGGGCATTATGCGCCCGAACGCGTGGTTACGAACGAAGATTTCGCGGGCTGGCTCGATACCTCCGACGAGTGGATTGTCTCGCGCACCGGTATGAAGCGGCGCCATTGGGTCGCCCCGGGCGAAGCGACGAGCGATCTTGCCGTAGCCGCCGGGCGCAAAGCGCTCGCGCACGCCGGCCTCGATGCAAGCGATATCGATTGCTTCATCGTCGCGACCGTGACGCCCGATTATAGTTTTCCCGCAACCGGTTGCATCGTTGCCTCGCGGCTCGGCGGGGTCGACAAACCGGGCTTCGATATCAATATCGCTTGCAGCGGTTTTATTTACGGCTTGACGACGGCTTCGGCGTTGATTCGCGGCGGCGTCTATAAGCGTATCCTCCTCATCGGCGCCGAGACGCTCACCTCGATTACGAACTACGAAGATCGCGGTTCGGCGATTCTTTTCGGCGATGGCGCCGGCGCGGTCGTGCTCGAAGCTTCGGAGAAAGATTCCTTTCTCTCCTCGGAACTCGGCTCGGATGGAAGCCGCCCGGAATTGCTCTTCGTCGAGGCCGGCGGCTCGCGCAACCCGATCGACGCCGAGAAACTCGCCGAACGCAAAAACTTCCTCTCGATGCAGGGTCGCGAAGTCTTTAAGTTCGCCGTTACGAAAATGATCGCGGCGACCGACGTGGCTCTAAAAAAAGCAAACCTCACCCGCGACGATTTGAACCTCCTCATTCCACATCAGGCGAATAAGCGCATCGTCGACGCGGCTGCGAAATACTTGAACATGGGCCCCGACCGCGTCGTCATCAACATTCATGAATACGGAAATACCTCGGCGGCATCGATTCCGATTGCGCTCTCGGAGGCCGTTGCAGCGGGGCGCGTTCACGACGACGACGTGATCGTGTTCGTCGCTTTCGGCGGCGGGCTTTCGTGGGGAGCGGTAACGTGGCGGTGGTCGGCGTGAGTTCGTTGCGAATCGGCGTCGTTTTCCCGGGGCAGGGCTCGCAGACGCTGGGCATGGGCGTCGATGTCGCGCAGCGTTCTGCTGTTGCCGGCGATTTGTTCGCGCGGGCGGAGAAAATTCTCGGTTACGATCTTTTGACGTTGCAACGCGAGGGACCCGAAGAGCGGCTGCGCGAGACGCAGTATAGCCAGCCCGCGATCTTCGTCACCAATCTTGCGCTCGCGTCGGCAGTTCGCGGGCTAGACCGGCAGATCGTCGCGACGGCGGGGCATTCTTTCGCCGAGTTTTGCAGTCTCGTTATCGCCGGTGCGATCTCGTTTGAAAACGCGCTGCGCATCGTCGACGAACGTGGAAAAGCGATGAGCGAGGCGGCCGCCGCCGCGCCGGGCGGCATGTCGGCGATCCTCGGCCTCGATGCCGCTGCCCTGCGAGCTGTGACCGATGCGACGCAGGCGCGCACGGGTTTGCGCGTCTCCCCCGCAAATTTCAACGCTCCCGCACAGATCGTCATCTCCGGCGACCTCCAAGCGGTGCTCGCGGCCGGTGAAGCAGCGCTTGCAGCCGGGGCCAAGCGTGTCGTTCCGCTCAACGTCTCGGGTGCGTGGCATTCGGCGTTAATGGAGCCGGCGGTCGAGCGTTTCCAGCGAGCCGTCGATGCCGCATCCTTTACGATGCCCGAGCGCATCGAAGTCATCTCCAACGTCGACGCGCAACCCTATCGCAGTACCGATGAGATGCGCAAGAACCTCGTCGTTTCGATCGTCCACGAAGTACGCTGGCACGAAACCGCGATCCGTTTGCTCGAGTGCGAGCTCGATCTCGTCATCGAGTTCGGGGCGAGCGCCGTGCTGGCGCCGATGATGAAACGCGTGCCGAACGCACCGGAGGTTATCGCGATCAACGATGCCGCCGGGATCGAGCGACTCGAAGCGCGTCTCCTTGCGGAGGTAGGCGCATGATCTTCGCAGGTCGCAGCGCGATCGTGACCGGAGCGAGCCGCGGCATCGGCCGTGCTATCGCCGTCGATCTCGTGCGCGGAGGCGCCGACTGCGCGCTTGTCGGTCGCGATACCGCGGCGTTGGAAGAGAGCGCGGCGGCCTGTCGTTCGGTTCGTCCCGACGCGCGCATTGAGATTCTCGTCGCCGACGTCGCCGACGCAGCTTCGGTCGATGCCGCCGTCGTGCGCGCGCAGGATGCTTTCGGGAGAATCGATTTCGCCGTTGCCAACGCCGGGCAATCGATCGACGCTCTGTTGATGCGTATGAAACCCGAACAGCTCGATCACCTCCTCGACGTCAACGTGAAATCGGCGTTCTACCTCTGTGCGGCGGTAACGCGTCCGATGATGAAGCAGCGCTCGGGAAGCATCGTTTTGCTGAGCAGCATCGTCGGAATCACCGGAAATGCCGGACAGAGTGCTTATGCCGCATCGAAAGCGGCGCTCCTCGCGCTGGGCAGCTCGCTCGCCAAGGAGCTAGGGTCGCGGAATATCCGCGTGAATAGTGTCGCTCCTGGACTGATCGAGACGGCGATGACCGCCTCGATGCCGGCAGCGTACCGCGAGGCTCTGATCGCCAAAACGGCGCTCGGGCGCGCGGGGACCCCGGAGGATGTTGCCGGGGTGGTGTCGTTTCTTTGCTCCGATGCGTCGCGATACGTCACCGGGCAATGTATCGTCGTTGACGGCGGCATCGTCACCTAAATCCGTATCACCGTACTACAAGGAGAATCATGTCCAGCAGCACCTTCGATCGCGTTAAGAAAGTCATCGTCGAACAACTCGGCGTTCAGGAGTCAGAAGTGACGCCGGAAGCCTCGATCACCGACGATCTCGGTGCCGATTCACTCGACCAAGTGGAATTGGTGATGGCGTTCGAGACCGAATTTAACATCAGCATTCCCGACGAAGAGTCGGAAAAGATCAAGACCGTCGGCGATGCCGTGGCGCGCATCGACGAGGCAACGGCGAAGGCCTAGGCCGGCAACCCCGACGTGTTCGAACAACTCAGCGATCGGTTAGGCGCGCTCTTTTCGCGCCTAACGGGTCGCGGTCGGCTGAGCGAGAGCGATGTCACCGAGGCGCTACGCGAAATTCGCGTGGCGCTCTTAGAGGCAGACGTCTCGCTTTCGTCGGCGAAGTCGTTCGTCGCTCGGGTGAAAGAACGGGCGCTCGGCGCGGATATCCTCGAGTCGCTCACCCCGGCGCAGACGATCGTTTCGATCTGCCACGAGGAACTCGTCGCGTTGCTCGGCGGTGCGGAAGCACGGCTCCAATTCAGCGATGCGCCGCCCTCGGTGATTCTGCTCGTCGGGCTTCAGGGCTCGGGCAAGACGACACATGCCGGAAAGATCGCGCTGCGCCTCAAGGAACAAGGGAGACGCAGCCTCCTGGTGGCGGCCGATATCTACCGCCCTGCCGCAATCGCGCAGTTACAGCGGCTCGGCGAACAGATCGACCTGCCGGTCTTCGAACGCGGCACGGCCGATCCGGTCGAGACCGCTCGGCTCGGGGTCGCCGAGGCCAAGCGTCTGGGTATTTCGACGGTCATCATCGATACCGCAGGACGCCTGCAAATCGACGATGCGTTGATGACCGAACTCGAACGCATCAAGGCGGTAACGAAGCCGCACGAAGTGCTGTTCGTCGCCGACGCCATGACGGGGCAGGAGGCGGCAAATGTTGCCGACGGCTTCCATCGTCGGCTCGGTATTACGGGCATCGTGCTCACGAAGATGGATGGCGATACGCGCGGCGGCGCGGCGCTCTCGATTTTCGAGCGTACCGGTGCGCCGATAAAATTGATCGGCGTCGGGGAGAAACTCTCGGCGCTGGAAGCTTTTTATCCCGATCGTCTGGCATCGCGCATTCTCGGAATGGGCGACGTTCTGACGCTGATTGAAAAAACGCGCGGCATCTATACCGAGGAACAGGCAAAGACGCTCGAGCAAAAAATGCGCAACGCGCAATTTTCGCTCGACGATTTCCTCGAACAACTGCGACAGGTGCGAAGAATGGGATCGATGGGCGATCTGCTCAAGATGATCCCCGGAATGTCGCGCGCACTTCCGAAAAATTTTGAACTCCCCGAAACGGAGATCAAAAAAACAGAGGCGATTATCTGCTCGATGACGCGGCAGGAGCGGCGTAGCCCGCAGATCCTCAATGGATCTCGGCGTAAGCGCATCGCTCTTGGCTCAGGCACGCAGGTCGCCGATGTGAACCGCTTGATCAAACAATTCGATCAAGCCAAATCGCTCATGAAGCAATTCGGGGGCAAACGCCGCCCGCAGATTGCTCGTGGCTCATTCCGATAGGAGAAGTATGGTTAAGATCAGGTTGCGCCGCATGGGCGCAAAGAAACAGCCCACGTACCGTTTTATCGTTGCCGATTCGCGCTCGCCGCGCGATGGAAAATTCATCGAGATTCTCGGGCATTACAACCCGCGCACCGAACCGAAAACCGTCGAGATCGACGAAGCGAAAGTGAAAGAGTGGATGGGCAAAGGCGCCCAGCCCTCCGAAACCGTTCGACGTTTGCTCTCGGCACGCGGATTAATGGATGCGGGCCCGGCGCCGACTTCAAAACGCAAGCCGAAGAAGGCGGCGAGCGAGAGCTAAGGTGAGCGCTTTCGACGACGAGTTCGGTCTCTTCAGCGAAGAGACCGGAGAGGAAGAGCGCCGCGCGACTCTGAGTGGTCGGCGCGTCTCTGGGCAACGTCCGGTCGGCGATATCGACCGTGAAGAGCAACAGCCCGATCGTCCGGCTGCTTCATCGACCCCACGCGGCCGTACGCGCCGCGACGCTCCGGCCCGCCCTGCGGCGCCGCGCGAACGGACGCCGCGCAACGGCGATCCCTATGCGGGGCAGCGCCGCGCACAGGCGATTCTCGATTTTCTCGCGCGCAAGCTCGTTAGTAAGCCCGATGCAGTCGAAGTCGATCTTTTTCTCGACGAGACCGGGCAACCGACGATCGAGGTCGTGGTCGATCGCGAGGATCTCGGCAAAGTGGTCGGCCGTAGCGGCCGCGTCGCGCACGCATTGCGTACGATCGCTCGCGCATCGGCCGAAGATCGCATCACCGTCGATATCCTCGACCGCGAAGAGGCCGAGGGTGAACCGGAAGCCTAACGACCGCATTGCGTTGGCAAGGCTCGCCGGAGCGTTCGGCGTGCACGGAGAGATCAAGTGCGACCCGTCTAACGCGGGTCGTACGCTCTTTGTGGTGGGGGCGCATTTTGTTTTGAAGCAGGAGAGCGAGACGCGCGAGGTCGTCGTCGCGGGCGTGCGCGAGCACAAGGGGCGCTTACTGCTGCGGATCGAGGGGATCGACACGATGGAGGGCGCGCAAGCGCTCAACGGCGCCGAGCTTTTCGTGGAGCGGGAACGCATCGAACTCGGCCCCGACGAATATCTCGATGAGGATCTCGTCGGCCTCGAGCTTCGCGGCGTCGACGGGCGCAGCTACGGCAGCATCGAGCGCGTCGAACATTGGCCGAGCAGCGATATGCTCGTCGTCGCCGGCCGCATGGTACCGATGGTGCGCGCGATCGTGCGCGAGATCGACCTTCGCGCCGGCACCGTCATCGTCGATCCGCCGCTGGGCTTACTCGACGGTGAGGGTGCCGAATAAACGATTTCTCCGCGCGCGCATTAGCGATTGTCGGGGTGGAGCTCGACGTAGTCATCGACGGCATTGCGAATCGCCGTCGGCGTATCGCCTGCGTTTGCATGACGGTGATAGAGCAGCGCTCCGAAACAGGCATAGGCTTTCAGCTCGAATCGGGTGCTTCCGTGATGCATGAAATGCCCCGGAATCATCACGAGCGTTCCGGTGAGAATCGTTGCGTCGCGATCGGTGCCGCAGATCGCGTTCGCCTCCGCGGCGATCGGCCCCGCCGGTGCGGTGACGATCGTCGTGTGGAAGTGTTTGCGCAGGTCTGCCGCGAGAATATCCGTTGAGGTTGTGAGCATGCCGCCGGGAAGGTTGCCGGCGACGCGGACAACGAGCGCGCGCCGCGACGGCTTCGGCGCGGGCGTCGGCGATGCGATCGCAACCGTCGGGCGCTTGCCGAAGAGATGGCCGAGGACGCCGGAGATGCCGGAGATCTTAATCGAAGCCGCCTGACCTGCCGGCCCGGTCGCCGTCGGCGCGGGGGTTTCGGAGGAAGAACTCGGTTGATAGTCGCGTCCTACGCCGGCATCGGCGAGAATCGCGCTGCGCGCGTCGAGCGCGAGCGCGCCCGCATCGCTCACCGAGAAAACCTGTGCGGTCTTCGAATAGATAATAACGCCGTTGGTGACGCTGACGACCTGCTCGAGGACCGAGACACCTTGTCCGATCGGCGTGAGGTAACCCGCGACGTAGTAACCCGCTCCGAGCCGAGCGGCAGTCGCCGGGTAGAGTTTGGAAGCGGTCGGCGGCGGTGTCGGCAGAACGTTGAGACCACCGCTGGCCTCGAAGGCATGGACGAAGATCGTCGCGACGGTCGCGCCGGCGCTTTTCGGCAAGCCGTCGGAGGTGGCGGTGAAGGGATAGACGATCACCTTCGGCCCGCTGGGGAGCGGCGTCCCCTTCGGCGCCGGGGCGGCCTTGGCAGGCGGTGCGCCTTTCGGGGAAAGCTTCGCTGCCGGGCTTGGGCTTGGGCTCGCTGCCGCGCTCGCGGCGACGGCATGAGGCGCGGCGAGCGCCGGCAGGGCACAGAGGGCGAGCATCGCGAGGAAGAGTCGTCGCACGGACGGTCCTTTCGGGGTTTTCGGAGACGTACGGCGGTTAGCCGTTTAGGGAATCAACGAAGCCGGCGAGCTGAAGGTTCGTCGCCTCGGGTCCTTCGAGCATCGCAAGATGTCCGAGTCCCGGCAATACTTCGACGCGCGCGCCGACAATCCGGTCGCCGAGAAACGCCGAACGATCGGGCGGGGTCATGATATCGCGCTCGCCGACGAGCAGCAGGGTCGGAACCGCGATCTCGGCGACCCGCTCGCGCGCGTCAAAGGCATCGCAGGCGAGGAAATCGGCGAGCCGCTGCTCGGGAGAGATCGCGAGGAACTGTTCGAGCATCAGCGCACGGCTCCGATCGTTCGGTGCTGCGAACATGGCGTCGGCGAGTGTCGCCAAGACCGCCGGGTCGTCGCGGCGCAGACTCTCGATAATCGCCGGGGCGACGCGTAATTTTGCGCCGCTGCCGATCGTCACCAGCCCGGCGAGCGGTACGCGCGCGCGAATCGCAATCTCCATCGCGATCGCTCCGCCCATCGAACTGCCGCAGAGAACGACTTCGTCCCATCCTTCCTCCGCGATCTGCCCTTCGACGGCGTCGGCAAATCCCGCGATATCCGATGCCGTTCCGGGAACGCCGTGACCGGGAAGTGCGAGCGCGACCGCGTCGGGAAAGGCGGCGCGTTGGCGGTCGAAGACCGCGGGCGTACATGCGGCACCGTGGATAAATACCAGTTTCACGAAGATCTCTCCATACGACGCTCTTCGACGGCGGCATTGAGCGCACCGCCGAAAAGAAAGATCGAACCGATTAAATAAAACCAGAGCAGCAACACGATCGGCGCGGTAAGGGCGCCGTAGATCGCCGTGTAGTTGATGTGCAGGGTGTACAGCGTAAACAGATATTGCACCAGCGGCCAGAGCGCCGCGCAGAGGAGCGCGCCCGGCAACGCCGTTCCCCACGGGATATCGCGATTGGGGAGCAAGCGATAGAGAAAGAGCGATGCGGCGAAAACGAGCGCGAGCGATATCGCATAGGCAGCGAGATGGAGAAGATCGCGCCGATCGGGTATCTGTGCTAGTGCAAACGCTACCGAGAAAATCACCGGAAGAACGAGCGCGACCAGTAACGCCAAGCCGAGAATCGGCAACGCGACGACGGCGACGGCGATATGCGCGACCAACGGGCGCCGTTCTTCGATTCTCATCGTTCGGTCGAGCGCGAATGCCAGCGACATGAAGAGATTTTTCGCCGACCATATCAGCACGACCAAGGCGATGATGCTCGTAATGCCGCGACCGTAATAATAGGCGCTGAGGTTCGCCGCAACGACGTGGTGCAACGTCGGCGCGAGCTCGTCGAAGAAAGCGAGCACCCGCTCGCGGCCATGATGGATAAAGAGCGAGACGCCGCCGATCGCGAGCACGACGAGCGGAAAGAGTGAGAACAGCGCATTGAAAGCGACCGCCTGGGCGGCGAACGCGCACCCCTCGGAAGAGAAACGCGCGCCGGCATTTCGAAAGATCGCAAAGATTCGCGCCATCGCGTGCGGTATATCGCCGTACCGTGCCGTTTCTCCCACCGCCCCGCCTCCTACGCGATGGATCGCCGATCGGCTCCTACCGCCCCGTGCTGCTGCGCCGCGGACACCTCTACGCGCCTGCGTGGCCGGTCGTCGCGGCCTTCGTCGACCGCATCCTGCGCGTCGGGGATCGCCTCTATATCTATCGGAGCGGCCGATGCGTGGTCGTGCGGGTGCCGCATTCGGCGGATCGGACGCTCGCCGAGCTCTACCTGCCCCTCGCCGCGACGCTGCGCCCCCTCGGCGACGAGGTGGAGTATGCCGCGCCGACACGCACGGTAGAGGTGCGCACGCCCGAGCCGACCCTGCACCGTCGTTTGCCGCGACAGCCCAACCCCATGCCGCGCGCGGTCTTCGCGCCCCGGGTCCCGCCGACGCCGCGGCCGCACTGGAACGGCGTGCCGTTACCGCGCCGGACGCCGTTGCCGGCTATCGCACCGAGCGCACCGCCGAACGCGCGAGCGCCGCGAGATCGGCCTTCGCCGCCCCGGTAGCGGCGAGCTCGGCGAGCTGCGCGGCAACGGCGTCGATGACCGGCAGCGCGCGTTCGTACGCGGCGCCTTGCATGAGCCGAGCATCTTTGAGCGCCATCTCGACCGACCAGGTAGTGCCCTCGTCGCCGGCTGCCATCCGCCGGCCGCGCCCCTCGATCTGCCCTTTGGGATCGTAAAAGTCGAAGATTTTGAAGCTCTCGGGGCCGGTAAGCCCTTGCGCCGCGCCGATCTGCAGCACGTCGGCGATCCCGCCGATGACCGCGAGAATCATGGCGTTGCCGAGCAATTTATAGATCGCGGCGGCTTCGGTGCGCTCGCCGAGATCGCGTAGCGTTCCGGTCATTGCGGCGAGATGTTCGCGAACCCGTGCGATCTCGGCACGATCGCCGCTGACGAGCATCGAGCCCGTGCCGTCGAGGGCGTTCGGCGGCCCCATGAAGACCGGTGCGTGGAGATACTGGAAACCCTTCGCCCGGAGATCTGCGGTGCGCGCCGCCACGCGCTGTGGCAGACAGGTCGTGTGATCGCAGATCGGCGTGGCAGGATCGAGCGTCGGTAGAAGGCGTTCGAGCACGCCTTCGACGGCGGTATCGTCGCTGAGGCAGAGATGGATATAGTCGGCGCCGAGCGCCGCCTCCTCGGGCGTCGCCGCGATATGCACGCCGATCTCCGCGAGTGGTTGCGCGTGCGCTGCCGTCCGGTTCCAGAGGCGCACGGCGTACTCGCGGCGGCGAAACGCGCGCACGAAGTTCGAGCCGAGCAGTCCCGCTCCATAGAAAGCGATCGTTTTCATCTCCGTTATTGCCTTGGTGCCTTTCCGTCGATAGCGACGAGCGAGCGCGCGAGGACGAAGGTGATGCCCTCGCGCTCGAGTTCGGGATAGAGTGCGCGTACCGCCGCGAGCGTCGCCGGGCGCGGATGGCCGATAGCGATCGCACTTCCGCGTTTCAACGCGATTTTCGCCGCGAGGCGCAGTTGCGCTTCGACCGCCGGAACGGTGTTGCGATCGTCGAGAAAGACGTCGCGCGCGGCGTTCGGTACGCCGTACTCCTGCGCGGTGCGTTGCGCGACCGTTGTGGCGATCGTACGCGAATCGATGAAGAAGAGTCCGCGTCGTTTGAAGACCCGCATCACCGCCGCCATTACGCGCGGGTCGGAGGTGGCGCGGCTTCCCTCGTGGTTATTCGCCCCCTCGGCGTAGGGTATTGCGTCGATATCGCGTGCGGTCTGCGCCTCGATCGTTTCGTCGTTCATCGAGACCATAATTTTCCCCGGACCCGGATCGAGCGCAGCGATCGGTTGCATCGGTAGGTGGAGCATGACGCCCTTACCGGCGGCGTGCGCTTCGTCGGCGATGCGCGTGCTGTAGCGGACCTGCGGCAGGATCGCGAGCGTCAGCGGAATCGGCAGGGCGATATACCCTTCCTCGATATGGAGCCATTGGCCGCAGTCGTCGACGATCAGCGCGAGCCGGGCCCGGGCGCTCGGGGCGATGGAACTCGTCGGCGCGACCGCGGGGCTGCGGTGCGGGCTCGCCGTGGGCTTCGGCGTTGCCGTCGGGGCGGCGGTCGGGGGAGCCGTTCGCGCGACCGTGGGTTGCGGTCGCACGGCGATGCGCTCGGGGCGGCGCTGCACGAGGAAGGAGCGCACGAACAAGACTCCAACGATGAGTGCGAGAGCTGCGACCAGTGCACGGACGAGGGTAATACGGGGGCGGCGATGCGAACGACGTGGCATAAGGCCCCACTTCGCGCTCGAGCCTCAGCACCCGTTCGCCGCCGGCGAGATCTCTCGATGCAATTTTTATCGCACTATTGGAGGAACGATCGTGGCTGAAACCCTCGCGAAGCGTCCGCACGGAGTCGGGCGCATTATCGGCGCCGGCATCGTCGGCGGCATCATCGTCGATCTCTTTCTCATCCTCGTGCATGTGGCGCCATTCCCGGGAATCTATATGTTCATCGCCTCGGGTTTGGTCGGGCCGGTGGCCTTTTCGTCGTCTGGGTACATCGCGCTCGGCATCCTGCTGCATCTGATTATCTCGATTATTTGGGCGGCGGTCTACGTCGTCGTTTTCCAGCGCCTCTTCCCGAAGCTCCCGTGGTGGGGGAACGCCGTGATCTTCGGCGTCGTCGTGATGCTCGGCATGCAAGTGCTGCTGTTAGGCAAGCACCTCGAGCCCGCATTCCCGACCGGGATGGCGCTGGTAACCAACCTTATCGCACACGTCGTCTTCTTCGCGCTGCCGGTCGCCTACATATTACGGAACGATCTGTAATTGCCGCGTGACGATCGAGGAGAGCGATACGTTCCCACCAGCATGAAGGCGCGCATCGCTCTCCTCATCGGTATCCTCGCTACCCTGCTGCTTGGGGCTCTCGCCGGGCAGGCTCCGCGCGCCGTTGCAGCTGCACCGGCGGCGACGGCGAGCTATCCGCCGATCGGCAATTACGTCGTGCTCTTCGCGAAAATTCGTAGCGTCTTTCGCTCGCATCGGCCGCCGCCGCCCTACGAGACCTACGAGCTCTTCCGCAAGCAGATGACCGACTACGGCTACCCCGATTACGACAACACCTATCAGGTCGATTACTGGTGCCGCAACGCCGACCGTGCGTGCTTGAAGCGCAAGCTCTACCATCTCGGCGCGATCGGGCGCATGCGTTTCGAACGCGCCGCCTTCAACGAAGATTACGATCCGGGTCCGCCGACCGCCGATATTTTTCAACGCGCTCCGGCGACCCCGCGCCCGAAGAGCTTCAAACCGACGCCGGAGCCTGCATATACGCCGCTGCCGACGATTATCGTGGTCAAGGCGCTCTACGATCCCGACTATGAGATCGTCGATGTGACCCGCGACGGCCCGCTGCTCGACGTTCGCGTCAAGCCGCGCCGCACGCCGATGCGCAATCGTCTACGCGAACTCTGGGTCGATGCGCGGACATTGGAGATCGAGAAATTCACCGCGACCGACCGGCTCTTCGTCACCGGCGACGGTGCAACGAAGATCTACCCGGTCCTCTTTACCTGTACGATGGGGCGCGTCGACGGCTACCCCGTCATCACCCACATCGAGGGGCGCGTCGGCGGCGGATACGAAGATGACGGTAAGCACGTCACCTACTACTTTAAGAAAATACGCTTCCCGAAGAGCCTTCCGTCTTGGTACTTCAATGCTAGCGACTACGGTAGCCATCTCGACGAGGCGCCGCTCACCGGCGATCAGCGGTGAGCGTGCGTGACGAGATTCGGGAAGCGCGCGCGCAGAGCGCGTAATTTCGGGAGATCGACCTCCACGATATAGGGATCGTTCGGGTGGCGGAGCTCGAAGTTCTGATGGTACGCCTCGGCTCGATAGAACGCGCGCAGCGGAGCAACGACGGTGACGATCGGGGCGTTGAAGCGATGCGCTTTCGTCAGCGCGGCGATCGTTGCTAGCGCGACGGTTCGCTGCTGCGCCGTCGTATAAAAGATCTCCGAGCGATATTGCGGCCCGCGATCGGGGCCTTGGTAATCGAGTTCGGTCGGGTTCTGTGCGACCGTAAAATAGACGGCAAAGAGCTGCTGTAACGAGATGATTTTCGGGTCGAACCAGATCTCGACCGATTCGGCCTGCCGCGTCAACCCCGTGCTGACGATCTCGTAGTGCGCGGTGTGCGCCGAGCCGCCGGCATAGCCGACGACGGTGCGTTCCACCCCGATGAGGCGTTGGAAGACCGCCTGCATGCCCCAAAAGCAGCCGCCGGCGAGGACGATGCGCTCCGTCGTCGGCGGAGAAACCGCCCGATGTGGTGCGCTGCGAGGGAGCCGGCGAGGAGAAGGAGCGAGAATGCAGCGCTGCGAGCGCGTCGAGAGAGCTTCATACTCGGAAAAACGCACGAGACGGCACGCCGGATGTATCGGCGCGCGCTAACGCGCGGCGTCGTCCGGTGGCTCGATGCTGTTCGCCGCTTCGAGCAGGAGGGCGCGTGCGCGATTCCGGGCGGCGGCATCGAGCGCATCGATATCGATGTAAAGGTCGATCCCTTCGGCGTGTTCGCTGAAGATGCGGCGAAGAACGCTCGCTTCGTCGCGTAGCCCGTCGAGCACGTACGGTACGATTTCGCGCGGAATCCCCTTCACGGAGATCGGTGCGAGCGGATGCGCCGCAACGAGCTCGCGCACGAGCGCGTAGGTCTCGTAGCTCAACACGATGCTCCCCGGCTCGGCGACCGCCTCCAAGCGCGCCGCGAGGTTCACCTCGGCGCCGATAATCGTGTAATCCATCCGCACGGAGCTGCCGAAATTGCCGACGTTGACGAAGCCGGTGTTGATACCCATCCGCGCCCGGAACGGCCGTTCGATGCCGCGATTGCGCCAACGCGCGCTTAATTCGGCGAGCCGCGCTTGCATCGCGATCGCCATTCGCACGCAGGCAGCGGCATCGTCGACGACGCCCATGCTTTCGGGGTCGCCGAAGAAGACCAGCATCGCATCGCCGACGAATTTATCGATCGTTCCGCCGAATTGCAGCGCGATCGCCGACATTTCGTCGAAATACTCGTTGAGCAAGGCCGTGAGCTCTTCGGGGGCGAGGCGTTCGCTGGTAGCGGTGAAATCTTTAATATCCGAGAAGAAGATGGTGAGCTTTTTGCGTTGCGTGTGCAACTCGGTTCCGGTTCTACCGCTGAAAATGCTCTCATAGATCTGCGGCGAGATGTAGCGCGAGATATTCGAGGAGAGGCCCACGAGTGCATCGTTCGCTTGAGAGAGTTCGGCATTCGCAGAATCGATGATTGCCGATTGTTTGCGCTGCTGTCGATAGATGATGGTGCCGAGGGCTAAGGCGATGAGAATGTAGAGCAGCAAATACTTAAAGGAGTAGAGATTCATCGCCAAGGGTTCGCTGAGGATGAGTTCCTGGAGCCCGCCGACCTCGCCGACCTTCCAATCGCGTTTGGGGCTATTGGGGTCGGCATTGTGGCAGGCGACGCACGATGCGGCCATGACGATCGGCGTTGCGTAGCGCACCTCGGTAGTAAGGCCGTGCCACGTGCTGCTGCTCATCGTCATCGCCGGGTGCGTTGCGAACGCGCGTAGGGCGGCGCGTTCGAAGTGGTCGAGGTGATGGGGCGCGCGCCCCTTAAACGGCAAGTTCGAGAGGAAGCGATACCGGACGTCGCGCTGGTCGCGCGAGATCACGCCGCCGAGCGCGAGCGAAAAAGTAGCGGGGATGGGAATTGCGCCCGGGTGCCCCTCGAAGTGCGCCGTCACGACGACGTTGTGCGGGTTCCGTTGCACGCTCGCGACGATGGTATCGGCGTAATAGTCGCGGATCGAGCTCACGACCCGGTCGAGCGCCCGCGACTGGGCCTGGAGAAATCCGGCCGAGATCGCGCGCAGATCGAAGAAGAGCGCGAGGGGCAAGCCGAGGAGCACGACGACCAGGAAAGCCGCGAGGGGCCATGTGGTCGCCAGGGCTCGAGAGCGCTTTTGCAGGTTTTCCTCCACAATGGCGAAGTTCTGCGGGGGCGAATCTCGTTCATTCGCCTTGCGTAGAATCAACCCCAGCATAAGATTGGAGGCCCTGGCTGCCGGAGCATCCCATCGTTCAGGTCGGTGGCACCGATGACGACCGCACTGCCCTCAGTGCCTTGCTTCGCGGTGCCGCGCTGCCCGCGCCGTCCTCGATGAGCCCTGCCGAGGCGATCGCCGCCATCGAGGGGCGCGAGGTCGAGATCGTCTTGCTCGACGTGACGCAACGCAGCGCCGATGTCTTCGCCGTGCTCAAGGCAGCGATACCGGGCACCGCCGGGCGCGGGCGCGCCGAGGTGATCGTGACCGGCCCCATAGGTGTTGGCGACCGCCTCCAAGCATGTCTTGCGCGCGGCGCCTCCGATTATCTCTTCACGCCGTTCGATACCGCCAACCCACTGCTCGTCGTGCGCCGCTTCGAGGCGATGATCGGACGTATCCGCCAACGCGAAGCGACCGTGCGGATCTCGACCACGAAGACGAAGGACGAGTCCGTGCTGTTGCAGATCCACAACGACGCATCGCGACGCTTCGTGCCGCGCGAGTTTCTCGATCTACTGGGGCGCGAATCACTTACCGACGTGCAACTCGGGGATCATGTTTCCGGCACGATGACCGTGCTTTTTAGCGATATTCGCGATTTTACGAAGCTCTCCGAAGCGCTGACGCCGACGGAGAACTTTCAGTTTCTCAACTCCTATCTCAAAAACGTGACGCCGATCGTTCGTACCTATCATGGCTTTATCGATAAGTATATCGGCGATGCGATCATGGCGCTCTTCCCCGATAAGGCCGTCGATGCGCTCGAGGCCGCCGTTGCTA
This sequence comes from bacterium, assembly GCA_021794175.1. GTDB lineage: Bacteria > Vulcanimicrobiota > Vulcanimicrobiia > Vulcanimicrobiales > Vulcanimicrobiaceae > JABEUX01. The sequence goes on along the minus strand of JAJYRI010000003.1, from coordinate 29,340 downwards.
TTCTGCGACAGGTGGGCATTTATAATGCGGGGCGCAAGAGCGCGGGCTACGTGCCGATTCGCATCGGCATCGGCCTGCATCGTGGGGAGCTTATTCTCGGGACGATCGGCGAGGAGCGCCGGATGGAGACGACGGTGATCGCCGATGCGGTCAACGTCGCATCGCGGATGGAGGGGCTGACGAAAATTTTCGGCGTCGATCTTCTGGTAAGCGGCGGCGTGGTCGATGCGCTGCCGAAGGGGCACGGAATACCGTTGCGCCATCTCGGTGCGGTCAAGGCGAAGGGAAAGACGCAGAGCGTCGAGATCTACGAGTGCTACAGCAATGATGCTCCGCAGTTACGCGAGCATAAAGAAGCGACGAAAGCGCTCTTCAGTCAGGCAATGAGCGAATTCCGGAAAGGGATGTTCCTCACCGCCGGCAAGATGTTCGCCCGCGTCGCCGAGCTCAGTAAACTCGACGCGCCGGCAGCATATTTCCGCGACGCCTGTTCGCTCTCGATCGTACGGCCGCGGAGTGCCGAGCCGTGGGACGGCGCCGAGATCGTCGAAGTCAAGTAGGTTTCGTCGCCGACCGTTCGGGAAATGCTCGACGCGGAGACGGGATCCCCGAGCCCACCCTCCCGAACCGAAATCGACACCATGGTAGTACGCCGTGACCGTCACGATGCTCGGTACTCAGTACGACGCATGCGCAGTACGAAGGGGGAGTCGAACCCCAAGAGCCGCGTTGGCTCACCGAGGCATGTTGTTAGGGCCAACATGCAAGCCCAGTGTCCGCTTCTCGATCCGGTACCAAACCGTCTCCTAGTCCTGCAGATCGATCGTCCAGTTCGCCTCCTGGATAGAAGCGTCAAGGAGTCGATGCTTTTGGGCGAGATCGTCGGCGCGCTTCAGCAACGCCGAAGTATCGACCGTTCGAATCACGCGCAGTTCCGAGCGTAGAAATCGCGTCTGGGGCTCTGATGCAGCCTTCGCAATCGCGCGGAGGCTGTTGCGTAGTGCCAGGTGCCGATCGCGCTCGGCGAGGGCGTCCGAAACCAGCGCGCCGTCAGGTAGACGCGTTGCAACGTTCGTGCGATTGATACGCTGAATCAGCGACGTCGTCTCGAACGTAAGACGCTCGATCTCCGCGATGAGTTCATTGGGGTCGGCCGCAGGCTCCGTGCCTTCCTGAACCTGCGCACTCTGAACTGCACGCTGACCAAGTTCTTCAATTCGGCGCAGGTTATCCGAGCGCAGCTTTAGCGCTTCACCAAGCTTCATGGTGTTGCACCTCCTTTCGAAATACAAAAATACGTGTGACGATGTAAAAAAGGGGCCGAGCATCTCTGCTCGACCCCTTTCGGGAATTCGATATACAGATAGCCCTACGTGATGCGGATCTCCGCACCAAAGTTTAGCGAGCATGCGCGGACTTGTCCCGGAGTGAGCCAGGAGTTATTGAGACGCAGCACTTCGAACGATATATGTCGCTTCATTGCGAAATTAGCGTAGCATGGTCTGTCAATAGGAGAAGTGGAGACACCAGTTAGAGCTCGCCGGGGACCCGAGCGAAACGTGCGTCGACGGCGTTGAACAGGTGTTGCGCTCTTTCGGTACTGCACCGACTATGTCCGCGACCTCGCGGGCAGCCTGTATGGCCGTCGCATGTACGAGGTGATGAGGTATTGGGACGAGGATCGAGTGGAATGGGATACGAGTCAACGCGAATTCGCAGTGGCGTGGCGGGCGCAACGGAAGTTGGTTGCATCACGCTCGGTGAAGGCGGTCGGAGCTAATGCAATGCTTGTCGGCGCCGATCTCGAAGCCTTCGTTCGCCGCCTGAAGGTGGAAGTCGACGGTGTTATCGCGGTTGCTGGGCCCGATTTGGCGGCGAGTCTTACGGACCTCGGTCTCATAGACGAGTATCACCTCTACTTTCGTCCGTTTGTTTTCGGCCGTGGCAAACCGTTCTTCGCCGGCACCCGAACCCCACTCCGCCTCGTCGGAACAAAGCGCGTCGGCGAAGACGCAATCAAGTTGACGTTCGTTCCCGCGCGAATGTGCCAGCGCATGCCTCAGACAGCGATGTGCGTGGGCGTTCCGATCGCAAACGGCAACGCGCTCCGACGTTGTCGGAGCGCGTTGAGGAGATTGTTTTACTGGTAAGTGGTATGTATTCCCCCAGACTTGAGTCACGTTCCAGAGATAGCCTTTAAACGGATTAGACCGGCACGATCTCGGAAACCGACCCGTTCGCGCGACGGCGATCGAGCGCTCGCGAGGTTAGATCCCCTTCTGCGATCCTTTGAATGGCACGTCGCCTGGCGAAACGACCTTCGCGATGTCGCGAATCAATGCGTTCGCGGCTCCGGGTGCGGGTGTTCCAATCTGCGCGTCGACCCAAGCAAGGATGAAAAGCCCGCTTTTAACATTATAATAGTTTGCCGTGTTGTAGCCCGGCAGTCCACCGGTATAGCCGAACCAGTCGCCATCGCAGGCGAGCCCGAGGCCGAAGCGGAGGGAGGTGCCCTTCGCAGTCGGATGGCAGTCCATGAGCGCGCGGTACGTCGCGGCGCGGCTGACTTTTCCGGTGACGTAGTCAACGATCCAGCGATGGACATCGTTGACGGTCGAGATCATGTCGCCGGCCGGTCCCATGACCTGCACGGGAATCAATGGGCGACTGACATCTTCCCAGTTCCCCTTCGCGTCGAGGGCATAGCCATGCGCGTAGGGTTCGGGCATCATCTGCGTACTCGGAACGCTCGTTTGCGCAAGGCCGAGCGGCTTGAGCAGGCGCGTTTCGATTTCATACGCGGGGGTATGGTGCGTCACCGCTTCGATGATAAGCCCGAGCAACAGGTAGCCGGTGTTGCTGTAATGGTAGCCTTTGTCCGGCGCAAAATAGGGTTTTTGTGCGAGCGCCCAGCGAATGATCTGCCGCGTCGAGGGTGTCTTGTCGCGGCCCGGAACGTACGCCTCGATCTGCGGCGTTTGATAAGCTTCGAAGATTCCGCTGCGCATATTACACAGCTCGCGAATCGTGATGTGGTCAGCGTTTGGCACCTTCACGCCGAGGTTGAACATGCTCACGGGATCGTCGAGCTTAAGCTTGCCTTCGTCGACGAGTTGGAGTATGACGGCGACGATGAAGGTCTTCGTGTTGCTGCCGATCCGGAAGTGGTCGCGAATCGAGAACGGGCGCTTTTCCGAAACGTCGGCGTACCCGAAGCCGTGCACGTAGCTATGCCCCGCTTTATCCCAGACGGCGACGAAGACGCCGGGAATCGGCGTCTTGCCACCGTAGAGAGCCCGATCTCTCGCGACCGCCGCAGCGATCCCGGCTCGAACCGCAGGTGAGGTAACGTTGGGGGTCGCGGCCGAAGCGGCCGGCATCGCAATGGATGAAATGCAAAGAAAGGCGACGATACTACGTATAAACATGCTCGTTCCTTTTCTGGCAAGGTGGTTGTATTCCAAGGGGTATTCCCCACATGGCCGCGCCCTTCGATGACGGATTGCCGGTTTCCGGCCTTGCGGGGCTCGGCCCGGCGATGTGCTTCGGGCTTTGGCCCCGTTGAGGACGCGAGCGACGAACTTCTGCGCCACCGAGCGATGAAAAAGCCGATTTGGTACGCAAAAGGGCGCAGCTCTCCCGCAGTTCCCCGGGCGTACACGGTCGCCAGGGTGTTCACTGGAGGCGATCGCAACGCGGCAATTCTCTGCATGATCTCCGCGAACAGCTGCCGTGGGATCGCGGCCTCCGCCATTTGGAACGTGATGTAGCGGCCATGACGGACGACTTTGGCACCGATCTTAGAGAAGCTCATCAAGATCGGTGCCAAAGCGGATATTCCTAGCTACAGCCGCTTGTCGCTCCGCAGGAATCGCACTTCTCGCACGATCCGTTACGCACCATCGTGAGTTGGCCGCATTCGCTGCACGCATTTCCGGTGTAGCCCTTGGCTTTGGCGGCGTTGACCGCGGCATGTTGCGGGCGCTCGACGACCGCCGTGCCGACGCTCTGCGGGCTTGGCGCAGTGGCGGTGAGCGTCGCCGCACCGTAGCTGCCCTGCGGTGCTTCGGGGTGCAGATGCGTGGAGACCGGGTGCAGACGTTCGGCAACGCCGGCCTGGCGCACGTTGGTCGGCCCGGGCTCTTCGGCGAGATACTCTTCCTTGGTTTCGGCGGCATCGACGCCCATCGCGTCCATCTCCATCGAGGGTGCGACGTGCGCGAGATCGTAGCGACCGAGATAACTCACGGCAAGCTCGCGGAAGACGTAGTCGAGCAACGAGGTGGCCATCTTGATGTGGTCGTGTCCGGCAACCGGACCGTTGGGCTCGAAGCGTGTGAAGGTAAACGCCTCCACGAACTCTTCGAGCGGCACGCCGTACTGCAAGCCGAGGCTGATCGCAATCGCGAAATTATTCATCAGCGAGCGGAAGGCTGCGCCCTCCTTGTGCATGTCGATGAAGATCTCGCCGAGCTGTCCGTTCTCGTACTCGCCGGTGCGGAGATAGACTTTATGTCCGCCGACGATCGCTTTCTGCGTGTAGCCGCTGCGCCGTTCGGGCATGCGGCGGCGCTTGGCAATATACCGATAGACGAGCTTTTCGGCGATCTGTACCGGCGTATGATACGGCTGCGTCGGCGCCTCTTCGGCTTCCATTTCGCCGCTGAGATCGTAACTTGCCGCCAGCGGTTGGCTCAACTTCGAACCGTCGCGATAGAGCGCGACCGCCTTGATCATCTTTTCCCAGCTGTAGCGATACGCTTCCTTGACGTCGGCGATCGTCGCGGTCTGCGGCAGGTTGATCGTCTTGGAGATCGCTCCGCTGACGAAGGGCTGCGCCGCCGCCATCATGTCGACGTGGGCGAGCGGTCGGATAAAGCGCGTGCCGTATTTGCCGCACGGCGTCGCACAATCGAAGACCGGCAAATGCTCGTCTTTGAGATCGGGTGCGCCTTCGAGCGTCATGCGCCCGCAGATGTACGCCGAGGCCTCTTCGATCTGCCGATTGCTAAAGCCGAGCCCATCGCGCAGGATCGAGAAACTCCAATCATCGAGTTGCTCGGCGGTGAGCCCGAGCGTCTTGGTGCAGAATTCCTCGCCGAGCACGAATTTATTGAAGACGAACGGCAACTCGAAGGCCCCTGCAAGCGAGCCTTCGATCTTCGCAATCGTCGCATCGTCGAAACCTTTTGCGCGCAGCGTCGCGCGATTGATATGCGGGGCGCCTTCGAACGACGCCGTGCCCTTTGCGTAGGTCTCGATCTTCGCGATCTGCTCCTCGCTGTAGCCGAGTTTCCGAAGCGCGGGCGCAACCGACTGGTTGACGATCTTGAAGTATCCGCCGCCGGCGAGTTTCTTGAATTTCACCAATGCGAAATCCGGCTCGATTCCGGTGGTGTCGCAATCCATGACCAACCCTATAGTTCCAGTCGGAGCGATCACGGTGACTTGTGCGTTGCGATAGCCGTGAACTTCGCCGATCGAGAGCGCATCGTCCCACATCTTGCGCGCGAGCGCCCAGGTGTTCTGCGTGAACAGCGACGGCGCATGCGTTACCGGCGAGACGCTGAGCCCTTCGTATTCGCCGGCCGGCGTTTGATACGCAGCGCGACGGTGGTTGCGAATGACGCGCAACATCGATTCGGCGTTCGGCTGATATCGCGGGAACGCTCCGAGCTCTTCGGCCATCTCTGCCGAACAGCGATAGGCGGCACCAGTCATCAACGCCGAGATCGCGGCACACCAGCCGAGGCCTTCGGGCGAATCGTAGGCTAAGCCCATGTGCATCAATAGTGTTCCGAGGTTGGCATATCCGAGCCCTAAGGTCCGGAAATCGTAGGATTTCCGGGCGATCGTTTGGCTGGGGAACTGCGCCATCAATACGCTGATCTCCAGCGTGAAGGTCCAAATACGGCAGGCTTGGGCGAAGCGCGCGGCATCGAATTCGCCGTTCGCATCGAGGAAGGTCGCGAGGTTCAAGCTCGCGAGGTTGCACGCCGTATCGTCTAAGAACAGATACTCCGAGCAGGGATTGCTCGCATTAATGCGTCCGTCGCTCGGGCAGGTGTGCCATTCGTTGATCGTATCGTCGAATTGCAACCCGGGGTCGGCGCATTGCCACGCTGCAAGTGCGATGCGTTCCCAGAGATCGCTTGCCGGAAAGCTCTTGGCAACGCCGCCGTCGGTGCGCCGGATGAGGTTCCATTCCGCGCCGGCATCGAGTTTGGTGAAGAACTCGTTCCCCAGACGCACGGTGTTATTCGAGTTCTGCCCCGAGACGGTGCCGTAGGCATCGCCATCCCAATTCACGTCGTAGATCGGCACCTGCATCGAGGTGTAGCCTTGCTTGGCATAATCGAGCGCCTGTGCGATGTTCCCTTGTGGAACGCCGGCGGCGAGCGCTTCGCGCAACGCCTGGCGCAAATCGGCATTGAGCTGCGGATCGAGGCGCGCCTGCTCGGGAAGATGCTCGGCGTGCGCGGCTTTCATGATCGCGTTGAGCTTGCGTTCGCAGAGCATCGAACCGACGACGAGATCGGCGACTTTCTGCTCCTCGGTGACTTTCCACGAAACGAATTGCTCGATATCGGGATGGTCGGCGTTGAGCACCACCATCTTCGCCGCGCGGCGCGTCGTGCCGCCGGATTTAATCGCCCCCGCAGCGCGATCGCCGACGCGCAAGAACGACATCAGCCCGCTGGAGGAGCCGCCGCCGGAGAGCTTCTCGCCCGATCCGCGCACGTTGGAGAAATTACTTCCCGAACCCGAACCGTATTTGAAGATACGCGCTTCGCGCACCCAGAGATCCATGATGCCGCCTTCGTTGACGAGATCGTCGGAGACGCTCTGGATGAAGCACGCATGCGGCGCCGGGTGTTCGTAGGCGCTGGTGCTGCGGGTGAGCTCGGCGCTACGCGGATCGACGAAATAATGCCCTTGTGCGGGGCCGCTGATGCCGTACGCCCAGTGCAGCCCGGTATTGAACCACTGCGGCGAATTCGGCGCGCCGACTTGCCGCGCGAGCATCGAACACATCTCGTCGTAATAGGTGCGGGCATCGGCCTCGCTATCGAAATAATCGTGCTTCCAACCCCAGTACGCCCAGCAACCCGCAAGCCGATTGAAGACGTCGCGCGCATCGAGCTCCGCCCCGAACTGTTCGTCGCGCGGGAGTGCTGCGAGCGCCTCGTCGTCGGGGACGCTGCGCCAGAGCCACTCCGGCACGCCCTCCTCGGCGACCCGTTTGCGCCGCGTCGGCACGCCGGCCTTGCGGCAATACTTCTGGGCGAGCACGTCGACGGCGACCTGGCTCCAAGCCGCTGGCACCATGATATCCTTCGCCTCGAAGATCACCGAGCCGTTGGGATTGACGATGCGCGAGGTGCGCGGTTCGAACGCCACCCCCGCATACGGCTCACCGGCAACGGAGTAGAGGCGGGCGAACTTCATGATGGGATCTCCTTATCAGAAACGCGGCAACAGGGTGAAAAACGGGCAGGCAAGGGCAGGGGAACGAACGTTCGATGTTTCTATCGATGGGGCAAGGTTTAGTACGTTCAAATACCGGGGCCTACTATATATGGTGGCCGCCTCCAAACTCCCTCTGGGGAGAGTGTGCAAAAGCAGAAAAAGTCGTGGGTAAGCACGGGCGGCGCTGTGGGCAACTCCGAGGATAGTGGGGATAGAGGTTACAAACCCTTACCGCATGCCCAGCCGCCTCCAACACGTGCCGCTCCTCGCCGAGATCCGCCCCGAGAGCCTCCTCGCGGAGGGCGTGCGCGGGCTGATTCTCGACCTCGACAACACCCTGCTAGGCTTCGGGGCGAGCGCGCCGAGCCCGGAGAACCAGGCCTGGGTCGCCGCTGCGCGCGGCGCGGGGCTCGAGATCGTGCTGCTCTCCAATAACTTCGGGCCGCGGGTCAGCGAGATCGCCGCCGGGCTCGGGTTGCACGGCATCCCCAACGCCCTCAAGCCGTTGCCGCTCGGATTCCTGCGCGCGAAGCGGGCGCTAGGCATGCGGGCGCGCGAGGTGGTGGTGATCGGCGATCAGCTCTTCACCGACGTGCTCGGGGCGACGCTCTGCGGCATGCGCGCGATCTTAGTCGAGCCGATCGAAGACCGCGATTTCCCGCTCACGCGCATTTTCCGCCGCCTCGAACGGCTGGTGTTACCGGAGCGCCGCGCGTGAAGCTCGCGCTCATCGGCGACCCGGTCGAGCATTCGCGCAGCCCGCACCTGCATCGTGGCTTTTTGCGCGACGCGGAGATCGAGGGCAGTTACGTGGCGATCGAAGTGCCCGCCGGCAACGCGATCAACGTGCTGCGCCGCATGCGCCTCGACGGTTATACCGGCGCCAACGTTACCACCCCGCTCAAAGAAGAAGCGCTCGCTGCATGCGACGTGCTTACCGACGAAGCACAGCGCGCGAAAGCGGTCAACACGATCTATTTCGACATGCAGATTCGCGGCACGAACACCGACGGCATCGGTTGGCGCGTCGCTCTCGAAGCGATGTTGGAAGATTCAATCGCGCTGCGGCGGATCGGCGTGCTCGGCACCGGGGCGACCGCGCGCGCAATTTTAGCGCAGTGCCAACAATACGACGCACACGCGTATATTTGGGGGCGTAACAGCGATCGGGTAGAGGAATGTATCGTCGATTACGACGCACAGCCGTGGCCGGATTCGGTGCCGGAGATCGTCGTGAGTACGCTGCCGCCCGGTGCAATTCTCCCGCACGATCTCGCGATCGAGCTCGCGCAGCCCGAGATCGTGATGGATCTCAATTACGGCCCACGCGCGACACTGGCGCGGCGATTGGAGCGCGATATCGTTACCGGCGAAGCGATGCTCGAAGCACAGGCGCGCGCGAGTTTCGATTTCTGGCTCGCGCACCTCGACCGCGTATCGAGCGACGACCGCGGATAAGCGGCGTCGGCGAATCATTCGGAGAGGGGGAGATTCGAACTCCCGAGACCGGTAAAGGTCTGCTCGCTTTCCAAGCGAGTGCATTCGACCACTCTGCCACCTCTCCAGGGCGACGGCGAGCCTTGGCTGCCCGCTTGGGGGAAACCTCCGCCAGGCTATTCCCCCGCCCGCTGCGGGTGGGACGACTTTCTTAAGTATACTAGACAGCGCTTGCTTGCTGCGATACGCTCGCCCGACCCCCTAAGGCCGCGTCACAGGGGGTTCCACCCATTCCGATCCGGGAGGGCGACCGTGAGTGCAGGGATGCTCGGGACTGAAGATCCGCCGGCTATTCGCGCCTGTGAGGCACTGATCGCCGAGGCGATCGAGCGTGGAGCCTCCGATATCCACCTCGAGCCCCGCTACCGAGGCGGCCTCGCTCGGCTGAGGATCGACGGCCTACTGCACGACGGCACCGAGTTCGAACCGATCCTCTTCGACCGCGTGGTGACAAGAATAAAATTGCTCGGCGGGATCGACATCGCCGAGCGAAGGAAGCCGCAGGACGGGCGCTTCAGCGCCGGTGCCTTCGACGTTCGCGTAGCGACGATGCCGCTATTGGAAGGCGAACGCGTTACGGCGCGTCTGCAAGCCAACGACGCGCGGTTGCCCTCGATCGACGCACTGGGTTTCGCTCCCGACATGCTCGCCCGCTTTCGTGCGTTAGTGCGGTCGCCGCAAGGCCTGCTGATTGCCTGCGGGCCGACCGGGAGTGGGAAAACCACGACGATCTACTCCGCACTTGCCGAGCGGATCGGCGAGGCGGAGAGCCTGTGCAGCATCGAGGATCCGGTCGAAATTCGCACGCCTGGAATCAACCAAGTGCAGGTTCACGAAAAGGCGGGTCTCACGTTTGAAAGCGCGATGCGCGGCCTTTTGCGTCACGATCCCGATATCGTTTTCGTCGGCGAGATTCGCGACCGCGAAACGGCGGAGCTCGCCGCGAGTGCGGCGCTCTGCGGAAGACTCGTAGTGAGTACCCTGCATGCCGCCGACGCCTGGACGGCGAGAATGCGCATGCTCGACCTCGGACTCGCCGAGCGTCTGATCGACGGCGCCGTAACGGCCTATCTCTCGCAGCGCTTGCTGCGTCGCGTTCAACGGGACGGCTCCTATTCCGGGCGGATAGGAATCTTCGAGTTAGCGACTCCGGGTGCGCTCGTCGGGAGAACTCTCGGCGACCCGGGCCATCCCCTTCGCCTCGATGCCGAGCGCCACGTACGAGAAGAGCGAACGACGGAAGAAGAAGTGGAGCGCGTGCTTGGGGCAAGCCATTAATGCAGGCCGTCACCCGCTGCCTCTTTGACGACCTTTTTTATGAAGCTCGTCGCCTCGGCGCATCCGACGTACACCTCGCGACGGATCGTGCTCCCGCGATACGCGTAGACGGCGTCTTGCGCTCGATGACATCGATCCCGATCTCCGAGCGTGCGCTCGCAGAACTCCTCGATGAGTCGGTCGGATGCACGACGCCGTCGCCCGCGTTACGCAGCGATTGCACGTTCATGCTTACCGAGCCGCTATGGGGGCGTACGCGTTTTCATTGGACGCATTCGCGTACGGGTATCACGTGCGCGATTCGACTTCTTCCCAACGAATGTCCCACAGCAAAAGCACTCGGCATATCGCAACGTCTCTGCGAACTCGTGCTTTCATCGCACGGCCTCCTCCTCATCGTCGGCTCGACCGGTAGCGGCAAATCGACGACGTTGGCGGCGCTCTTGGCCATCGCTGCGGCCGCACGCTATCGAAAAATCGTTTCCTTGGAGCAGCCGATCGAATTCGATCTCTCGCATTTGCCGGGGAGTATCGAACAACGAGCGATCGGCACGGATGTACCGACATTGCACGATGGCGTATTCTCGGCACTTCGTAGCGACCCCGACGTCATCGCCATCGGTGAGGTGCGCAGCGCGGACGATTGTAACGCGCTCCTGCGCGCTGCCGAGACGGGTCATTTAGTCCTCGCTACGATGCATGCGGCCGATGCGGCTTCGTCGATCGATCGGATGTTGCGCTCCTTTCCCGGCGACGAGGCCGGAATAGCGCGGACGGTGCTGGCAGATGTGCTCATCGGCGTGAGCGCGCAGAAATTAGTTGCTCTGCCGACCGGTGGACGGGCATTAGAGAGCGAGCTGTTACTCGCCACCGATGCGGTGCGCGCCATCGTTCGTGATGGGAAATGCTACCAGTTGCGAAACGCTATGACGCTCGGGGGATCCTCGGGTATGAAGCGGTTCGCTGGGATGCAGCGCTATGAATGAGGCCTTCCTTTATCTTGCTCGTCGTCCGGATGGGTCGCGTTCGAGCGGCGTTCTTCGCGCCGACTCCTGGAATACGGCCGCAACGGAACTCGTCGAACGCGGTCTCACGATCGTCTTTCTCGATCGACACCAGAGCGTGCATGCCATCCTTCGGCCGAACGATCGCTTCAGGGCGACGCCGGAGAAGTCGCGCCGCGCCTTCTATCGCGCGCTCGGCACGCTCTTAACGGCGGGCTGCTCCTTTTCACGGTCCCTGCGCCTCTGCATCGCGAGATCCGATTCCCCCGCCCTTCGCGATGCACTCATCGGAACGCTCGCCCGGGTAGAATCGGGGAGATCGTTGAGTGAAGCGCTGGCTGGAATGCCGCGCGAGTTTCCACCGAACGACGTCGCGCTGATCCGTGCCGGCGAGCAGATGGGAAGCCTCGATGGCGCACTAATCCGTCTCGCGAACCGGATGGAGAAAACGAGCGAGCTTCGTAGCCGGATTAGCGGTGCAATCGCTTATCCCATGTGGGTCTTTCTCGCGTCGATCGTCATCATGATCGGCCTCGCGATAACGACATTGCCCTCGATAACTTCGCTTCTCAAAGAACTTGGAGCGAGGCCAAGCGGGCTCCTCGCTATTGTTATCGCTGTATCGGGTGCATTGTCGCGACCGGGCAATCGCATTGTGCTCCTAATGGGAGCTGTTACACTGGCAATCGCCGGCGCGATGCTGCAAACGTGGCCCGCACTCCGGGGCGTACGCGAGGGAGCATTTCTTCGGCTTCCCCTGCTCGGAAAAGTCATCGCCGACCGTTGTGCCGGCGAATTTTTTTCCGTCTGCTCCGAGCTGCTTCATGCCGGGGTCGGCATCGTCGAGTCGATTGCGCTTGCTGCAAATGCCGCCGGGAGCAGCGTGCTGCAACGTACCGCCAAGCTCTGGATTGAAAAAATCGAGGCGGGCGAAACATGGTCCGCCTCGATGAGCGATGGGCCACTCGTCGACGCGATGACGAAAACCATGATCGAACTCGGTGAAGAGACCGGTTCGCTCCCAACACTTCTCGGTGCAGTCGGCATGCATCGGCTTTCGGAGGCGGAGGCTCGCCTTCGTCTACTCACGTCCTTTCTCGAGCCGCTGGCGATGCTTGCGATCGGTGGAATGGTCGCAGTCTTTGTCAGCGGAGTCCTCATTCCCATCTACAATGCTATAGGAGGAATACGATGATTGCCCCCGCTGCCCAGGACGCTCGTGAAAACAATCGAGACGAGATATTCCAACACTACGATTATCTGTGCGTGAACGCAGCCCGCCGGTATCGCGGCGACCCGATCTGCTACGACGATCTTTTGCAAATAGGGCGCGTTGGCCTCATTAAGGCGATCGATCGCTACAATCCCTACCTTGGCGTCCCCTTTGCGGCGTATGCATGGGCTAGCATCATCGGTGAAGTGCGGCATGCATTTCGCGACCAAACGGAACTCATTCGAACACCGCGATCGGCGCGCCACCGCGAACGACAGGCTCGCCGCGTCTCCGAGCGCCTCACGCACCAGCTCGGGCGCGCTCCGACCTACGCGGAGCTCCAGGAGGCACTCGTCGCGGTCGTCGGGCACGCACCGCTTTCCGAACCGATCCGGATCGCCCCGCTTGAGGCCGTCGATCGGGCTGCGCCCTCGTTAGAAGAAGAGATCGACCGAGTTGTCGATTCACTCGCTCTCGGGGTGTGCATGCGTGAATTGACCGAGTTGGAGCGCGTCGTCGTGGTACGAATATATCTCGGGGGATCGGATCTTGCAGGCGTCGCCAAACAGTTGGGCTATTCGACTCGGCAGATATGTCGCATTCGCAAGCATGCACTGCAAAAATTAGCAGCGCGGTATGTCCAGCGTTAAGTAAGTGCGGGAACCAGCCCGTCTATGTCAGCAAATCGATGCGAACAGTACCGATCGACGTTACAACGCGAACGAGGTTTTACCCTTATTGAAATGATGGTGGTCGTTGCTATCATCGCGATTCTCGTAACGTTGCTCGTTCCGAATTTTATGCGGGCTCGTGCCCAGGCGCAAACCGCGGCTTGCGAAGCGAACATGAAAGAGATTGCGACAGGCCTTGAGATGTATTATGCCGATAACTTAAGTTATCCGTCGGGGGCGTCGACCGGCTCAAGCAACCCGGTCGATGCGGCCGATCCGCTAGTAAAATACTATCTAAAGCAGGCGCCCGTCGATCCCGCCGCCGGGCCGGGTAAATATTACACGTATAGCATTACGGGCGCCGGTACCGGGGATGCCTCCTATACGGTCGTCTGCCCCGGCTTGCACGCGGCGTTGACGTTGCAGACGCTCAATGGCGGGACGGCTCCTTCGAGTGATTCGTCCATCCAGTACGACTCCAACACCGGTTTCAGCGTGCACTAAGTATGATCGCCCATCTCTATGCCGCAGCTATCATCGGCGCGCTCGCGACCGGCGGCCCGTGTACCGCCGCGCGCGTAATTGCCGGGTCGGCGTTTTATGGCGGGAAGAATCGCGTGGTCGCGCTGGCTGCGTTCACCTTCGGTGCATTCGCAACGGACGTGGCGCTCGTAAGTTCGCTCGGTCTTTTTTTTCGGGCGCTTCAATATACCGGTTGGTTGTACGCACTCGCAGCAGCCGCGGCGCTCGTTGGGGCGATCTGGAGCCTCGCACCCCCGGCTACACATGGATGTGATACTTCGCTGACTGCCTCACGCGCAGAGAGGACCCCAGTCCTCGCCTACCCCATGCTTGCCGGCATTGCAAGCGCGTTGATGCTTGGAGCCTGCTGCGCGCCCTTTGTCTTCGCAGCGGCTGCCGCCGTTGGGATGGGGGCTGCCCCACTGGCAGTCGCGCTTGCATACGCTGCTGCCCACGCCGGCGTTCCGCTCGCGGCGACCTTGCTTGCACACCGATTCTTTTCGGCCAAGAGCTCGCGGGGATTGCACGTGGCGGCGAGTACCGTTCAAGCGGGGTTACTTCTGGGTTGCGCGATCTATTTCGGCGTGCTGGCATGATAGAGGTCACACTGATGCGCCGCATCATGCTTGCCCTCTGCGCCTGTGCGCTCGCGGCGCCGCTGCTGCGGGGATCTCTCTGCGACGCATTGCTCGCCCGGGGCGACGGCGCCCTCGCCATCGGGGCCCAGCAAGCTGCATGGCGATTCTATCAACGCGCGGAGGCGCTCGGCGGCTCCCGCCAAGCGCTGCGCCGAATCGTCACGCTCGCCCTCCTATCGAACGACCCAAAACTTCTCACGCAGGCACTCCGGTCGCTGACAACGATAAGGCGCACGAAAGCGTTCGCGCAATTGCTGTTCGATCGGGCACTGTTGAAGTGGCGCGACCACGATGCGGTCGGTGCGGAGCGCGACGCGCGCAGCGCATCTCGGTGGACGCGATCGATCTCCCCGTTATTGTTCGCCGGAATTCTCGCTCGCCGCCGCGGCGCCGGACGAGTCGCCGAGATGGAATTCGAGCGAGCGCATCGACTCGCTCCCAACGATCCGCGGCCGCTCTATCAACTACGAAAAGGAGGTCGCTAGTATAATATGCCGCACACAATACTCGTCGTCTGCGCGACGGCAATCGCTTTCGGCGTTACTGAGTTGCTTGCGTACGCCGCTCTCCGCAACCTACTTCCCGAAAACAGGTGCCATGCCTTGGCCGGCCCATGCGTTGCCTCGCTCGTGGTATTGTTGTCGCCTCATAGCTCATGGGTTGGAGCCGAAATGGAGGCCGCCATTCTCTGCGGCTCGCTCGCAAGTTTGGCGATCGTCGATCTCCGCTCCGGGTATGTTCCCAATCTTGCGCTTCTCCCATTATTTTTGCTGGCGATCTTCCATGTCGCCCTAAGTCGGGACATATTTACCGGAGTGATGGGAGCCCTGTTGGTCGGCGGGCTCGCTCTAGCATTGCATGCTCTTGGAAAGGGGGCAAGCTTTGGGCTCGGGGATGTTAAACTGCTCGCGCTTTTAGGACTCATTCTCGGAGCGACGCGGAGCGTGACGCTCCTTGGGGATGCATTTATTATCGGCGCCGCGATCGGGATTGCGCTACTTGCATTCGGTCGCGTTTCGCGGCACGATGCGCTTCCCTTCGTGCCGATGCTCGGCCTGGCGTTTCTCTGGCAGGCTGCATCGCATGCTATCTAACGCGAAGCATAGCCGAGAGTTACCCCTCGGTATCGACCTTGGATCGAGTAAACTGCGGATGACGTACGCGGTTGCAACGCCGGAAGGCCCCCGTATCGAAGCGGTGACATCTCGCGAACGCAGTGATGGATATACCGACGAATGGATCGCGACGATGCTCGAGGAGATGCGAATCGATATCGGAGCGCGTACTCGCTCCTGCTCGATGGCGCTGGGGGCGGAGGAGAGCTCGATCGGTGCGCTGACGCTTCCCAAGATGACGTACCGGGAGCGTCTGGCCGCAGCAAATATTGAAGCGCTGCGGCGGTATCCGAACTCGAAGAGCCGGCTGGTTCGACTCTTTGCAACAGAGGTGCCGGGAAGGTATGCGCTCGCCACCGCCGAGCGTTCGGCCGTTCTCAAAAGGAGAAGCATCGCCGCGAAGGCAGGGCTTCGCCTCTCATTTCTGGGGATCGACGGGATGGTCTGGCATCGCTTTTCTCGTCAACAAACGGTGGTCGTCGATATCGGTACGAGTTCGACGCGAATTCATATCACCGATCGCGGGATACCGAAAATCCATTGCTTCCCGGTCGGAGGAAAGGCCGTCACCGGGGAGATCGCGAGGGAACTCAGCATCGACGAACGCTCGGCCGAACAGAGAAAGCGCATTCTCGGCTCGGCAGGCAGCGGCGAAAAACTGATCGGCGCATTGGCCGCCTGGATAGGCGAACGCTTCGAGCCGAGCGACTCGTCCGACGCGGCAAGCGTTTTGCTTGTTGGAAACGGCAGTCGATTACCGGAGATCCGTCGCCTTCTCGCCGATCGCATTCCTGCGCGACGTTGGCTTGCGGCATGTAACGAGTTCGAGCGCTCTCGCTACCCCGAAGATATACGGCGCGCGGCCTTCTCGGACTGGGCATTATCGATCGCTCTTGCATCGGCAGGTGAACACCATCCATGAACCTGTTGGCATCTCCGTGGAGTGACGCTATCGAACGCGCGACAATGGCATTCGGGAGAAAGAATCTCCGGGCACCGCTCGTTGTTCTGGCTGCCAGCGTAATGCTCGTAGCCATCGGGAATGCCGCGATTGCCAACCAAGTCTCGGAAGCCTCCGCGACGCGGACCATCGTCCGCGGCGAACGAACGGCGTTGGATCGCGATCTCGGCACAGCGCACCTACGCGAAGAGCGGTTAAGACACGATATCTCTTTAGTACGACGTATTGCAGCGATCGAACGCAATGACCGACGTATGCTAGAGACGGTAGCAATCGTTGCTAACGATGCGCCGGGCAACGTGTGGTTCGATTCCCTCACGGTAGATCACCACATGCTTGTGATTGAAGCGAAAACCGACTCCTTCGCCGCGATCTCAGCAATGCTTCGATCCACCTCGCAACGACGCGACGCTCTCCTACCACGCGTCCCCTCGGTTCTACGCTCCGGAGATTCATCGAACCCGATTCTGGGCTTTACGATGGAGATCGAGCACACCCCGATGGCTATAGAGCAAAAGATCCATGATCGAACGTAGCGCCCTCGCCATCTATGCAACCGCCGGAGGAGTTGCTCTCGCATTCTACCTCGGACCGTATCGGCACGGCGAAATTCAAATCGGCAGTGACACGTCGGCTATCAAACGCAACGAAACGGTCATCGCCGAAGATCGGCGGCTGCTCGCGGAGGCTTCGGCGCTGCGCAAACTTCAAGATCGCGTGCAGCAAGCGATGCGTTCTCCGCTTCAGGCCGGTAGTTCCGGGAATTCGCAGGCAGTGTTTTTCGAACGTCTTCACGCGATCGCGCGGCGAGAGAAAGTTATCCTCACGACGATCCTGCAGAGCGCAGATAAGCCCACAATATCGGGAACTTCGCTGCCAGGCGTTCCCATGAAGGTAACGGCAGTAGGAAAACTCGCCGGAGTTTTGCGATTTCTCTCGGCGATCGATGCAAGCGTGGGCCTCGTGGATTTCGGAAAACTTGAAATTCGGCCCGAGGCTAGCAGCGGGGAAGATGCGAGCGATGTCGCCGTTCGCGTCGATGGAACGTTTTTAAATGTACGGAGACCTACAAGATTGGAAGGTCCATGATGTTATCGATACCATTTGAAGCCCGCGCGATGCTCACGGCAATCGGCGCCACGCTCTGTATTGCTGCGATCTTCCTTGCTCCGCTTGCCGCATCGCAGCCGACATTTCGCTACGAGCCCGAACATATGGGTGGTGAACGCCGGCCGGTGCCGACGCTGTCCTTCGATCGAAAGACATATCGGGAGCGCCTTATGTTGCGTCGCGACCCTTTTGTAGAGCCTCCGGAAATCGCCGCTCGCATGCAAGGGGAGCGCAGCGACCATCCCGGCGATAGGGGGGTCGTCGTGGAGGGCATCATCGATGGTAAACGTCCGCGAGCGCTCGTACTGATCGGTACCACCGAGCAAATCGTGGCGGTTGGAGATATGCTTGACGGCGATACCGTCACCCAGATCGAAAGCGATGGGATTCGCTTTTCCTCCGGACGCCTGCTGCGCCCGGCTTCGGGAACGCCGCGATGATGCGTCGCTCCTTATTCGCGCTCGTCCTCTGTTATGCGTGCATAACCTCGGCGACAGCCTCCGGGAAATCGATCTCGCTCGATATCAGCGGCGCTCCTCTCGTCGAGGTATTGGCCATGTTCGGCGCAGTAGGACATGAAAATATCATCGCCGATGCGAGCGTTCCCAATCGCCGCATCAGCGTTCACCTCCGAAATATACCGTTCGATCAAGCTTTCGATGCGGTGTTACGCGCGAATGCCCTCACCGAACGGCGCATCGGTTCGGTAACGATCGTCGGCAGCGAAGAAGAGATGGCAAGACGTTTCCCGGACGGCTCAAACGCAGAGGATCGCACGGTGGCTCTCGCATTACATCGTGCCGATGCCGCCCGTATCGTTGCGTCGGTACGTTCTGCTCTCGATACGCGATTAACGATGATCGCCGACGAACGGGCTGGGCGCGTGATCATCTCAGGAACGAACGAGTCGGTTACGCGAGCCGTCGCGCTCATTCGACTTCTGGATGCGCCTGCGAAACGGCAGAACGCCGGCCGATTCGCCCTTCGCTATATTCGCGCCGACGAGGCGAAAGCAACGTTGGCGATCGTCCTCTCCCGCGCCGTCGTGGCCGTTGATAGCATGCATAATGCGCTTATCGTCTCGGGAAACGCTACCACGATCCGACGCGTTGGGCGACTGGTCTTGCAGCTCGATCGTCCCAGCCCGCAGGTTCTTTTTGAAGTACGCGTCATCGACCTGACACCGATCAACGACCAAAGCAATTTCGGGCTCGAATTCGGCGGGCTCGATCTGGGCGGCCAACCCATTCCGGCGGCTGCCACCTATGCGTTCTCCGGCGGCAGTATTCCCCTCAATGTTAAGCTGAATGCGCTGCTGAGCGAAGGGCGTGCCCGCATTCTTGCAACGCCGAAAATCCTTACACTCAGCGACCGCATCGCGAAGCTGCATATTGGGGCAACCTACCCGATCGCCACCAACGGCTCGGTATTCGGTTCGCAGAGCGTGCAGTACATCGATATCGGCGTAAAGCTCAAGATCCGCGCGACGATTGGCCGCAACGGAAGCGTGATCGCCGATATTCACCCACAATATAGCGAGATATTGGGATTTACCGCGCAAAACTTCCCGATCATCGCCAACCGACGCCTCGATTCGACGCTCCGCGTTCGCAACGGTGAGACGATCGTGCTTGGGGGGCTGCTGCGCGACGTGAGCAGCGAAACGGTGCAGCGGATTCCATTCCTCTCGCAGATTCCGATCCTCGGTTCGTTCTTCGCCAATAAGGCGACCAGCCACGAACGCGACGAAATCGTTTTCCTCATCACCCCGCATGTGATCGAACCCGGCACGACCCCGCCCTCGAAGTAACGGCAGGCGCCCCGAGCGCCGGGGCCGTAGCCTAGCGGTATGTTCCGCTACCTCACCGCCGGGGAATCACATGGCCCCGCGCTCGTCGGCATCCTCGATGGGCTTCCCGCCGGGCTCGCGCTCGATGTCGAGCGGATCGACGAGGTCCTTGCCCGGCGCCAAGGCGGGCACGGGCGCGGCGGACGGATGAAGATCGAGAGCGATCGCATCGAATTTCTGGCGGGCCTGCGCGGGGGCTTCACGCTCGGTTCGCCGCTCGCCGTCGTGCTGCGTAATCGCGATTTCGAGAACGTGCGCGACTTGATGGATCCGCTCACCGGTGCGGGCAAACCGCTCACCAATCCGCGCCCGGGGCATGCCGATTACGCCGGAGCCCTCAAATACGGCCATCGCGATCTGCGCAACGTGCTCGAACGGGCGAGCGCGCGCGAAACCGCGATGCGCGTCGCGCTCGGCGCGATCTGCGCGCAGTTCCTCGAAGCGCTCGGCATCACCACCGCTTCCTACGTCGCGCAGATCGGCACGGTCGTCGCGCCGGAGATCGAGACGATCGATCGCGAGCGCATCGAAAGCAGCGCGGTGCGCTGCCCCGATCCCGAGAGCAGCGCGCGTATGGTCGCCCTGATCGACGAAGCAAAGGCCGCCGGCGATACGCTCGGCGGGCGCTACGCCGTCGTTGTCGAGGGCATGCCGGTCGGCATCGGCAGCAATCGTCAGCCCGGCAATCGTCTCGACGGCATCCTCGCCGGTGCGCTGATGTCGATGCAGACGGTGAAGTCCGTCGAAGTCGGTCTCGGCGCCGAGGTCGCCGCGAAGCCCGGTTCGCAGGCCCACGATACCTTCGCACTCGCCGAGGGCGAAGTGGTGCGCGGCAGCAATCGCGCCGGCGGCATCGAGGGCGGCATGAGCAACGGGCAGCGTATCACGCTGGTCGCCAGCGTGAAGCCGATTCCGACGCTCATGCGCGCGCTGCCCTCGGTCGATCTGCACGCCGGCACCGAAGCTCCGGCGAGCATCGTGCGCAGCGATGTCTGCGTCGTTCCCGCCGCCGCAATCGTCGGCGAAGCGATGGTACGTTTGGCACTCGTCGAGCCGCTGCTGGAAAAATACGGCGGCGACAGCATGGAAGAGACGCTCGATAATCTCACGCGTTCGCGTGCCCGCGCGGCGCAGCTTTTTGCAAAGGAACAGGTATGAAACGGCATGTGGCGTTGATCGGCTTTATGGCCGCAGGGAAATCGACGATCGGGAAGCGCCTCGCGCGCAAACTCGGGGTCGCGTTTTTCGATTCCGACGAGCTCGTCGTGCGCGAGCACGGCGCGATCAGCGATATTTTCTATAACGAAGGTGAAGCGGCGTTCCGGCGCTACGAGCATGCGGCGATCTCGCACGCGATAGAAGAAGGGGAACCCGGCGTGCTCTCTCTCGGCGGCGGCGCGACCACCTACGAACCGACGCAAACGCTGCTCAAGAAACGCACCTACCGCATCTTCATCAAAGTCACCCCCGAACTCGCCTTCGAACGCCTGCGCCACAGCCGGGCGGTGCGCCCGCTGATCGGCCCGACGCCGACGCTCGCGCGCATTAAAGAGCTCTACGTCAAGCGCATGCCGCTCTACGCACATGCCGACCACGTCGTCGAAGCCGATCAGCTCTCGAGCGCGAAAGTGGTCGAAAACATCCTCGAGTGGATGCATAAGAAAAAGATCGAGTGGTAATCGGCAACGATACCCTCGGTTACCCGGTGCTCGTCTGCGAGAATGCGGAGCAGCCGCTGCGCTCGTTCGTGCGCGCCCGCGGCGCGCGTTGCATCGTGCTCGCCGACGCACGGCCCGCCGTGCACGCGCGCGCGCAGGCGTTGGCGGCGCGCTTGCCGCGCTGCCTCGGCGTCTTGCCCGTCGCTTTGGGTGAGCCGCGCAAACGTTTGGCGAGCATCGAACGGCTCGCCGACGCACTGCTCGCCGCCGGAGCCGACCGCGCGACGCTCGTCATCGGGGTCGGCGGCGGCGTCGCCAACGATACCTTCGGGCTCGCCGCCGCGCTCTTCATGCGCGGGGTTCCCTACGCGCACGTCGCGACGAGCCTACTGGCGATGCTCGATGCGTCGATCGGCGGGAAGGTCGGCGTCGATACGCCGGCGGGAAAGAATCTCGTCGGGCGTTTCAGCGACCCGGTAGCGGTCTTCGCCGATCTCCGCGCGCTGCAAACGCTGCCGTTCCGCGAAATTCGCGCCGGTCTCGCCGAAGCGGTGAAGCACGCGATCCTCGCCGGCGGTGAGAGCTTCGAGTCGCTCGAAAATCTTGCGCCGCATCGCTTCGAACGCTGGCCGTGGGCGGAGATCGTTGCGCGTTCGATCGCTATTAAAGCGGCGGTCGTGCGCGCCGATCGCGAAGAGCACGGCTTGCGCGCGACGCTCAACCTCGGGCATACCTTCGCGCACGCCTACGAAAGCGCGAGCGACTATCGCATCGCGCACGGCGCGGCGGTCGCATTGGGGCTGCGCGCCGCGGGGCTGCTCGCGCTGCGCGGCGGCCGATATTCGCGCGCGGAGCATCTGCGCGTACTCGCGTTGCTCGCGCTGCTGGGAATGCCGCTCTCGACGCGCGTTCCCGCCGAAGCTGCGCTCGCAGCGATGCGCGGTGATAAGAAGCGGCGTGACGGCGCGCTGCGCTTCGTGTTGCCCGATGCGATCGGGCTGGTGCGCGCCGACGTCCGCGTTCCCGAGGCGCGCGTGCGCTCGGTTCTGCGCGCGATGGAGGCGCCGCCCGGCGACGCGGAGCACTAACGATGCGATTGGTCGAGGTGCTGCCGATCGTGCGCAGCACGCGCTTCGAATTGCCGCTCACCTACGCCGTCGGTGCGCACGAGGTGGCACTCGGCGATATCGTGCGCATTCCGCTGGGGCGGCGCGAACTCTACGGGCTCGCACTCGGCGACGCCTACGAAGGCGAGCCGTTCGAAGGGCTGCGCGAGATCATCGAACGCTGCGACCTGCCGCGGGCCTTCGATGCAACCGGGCTTGCACTCGCGCGCTTCGTCGCGCGCCACGATCTCTCGACGCTGGGTGAAGCGCTGCGCTGCGTCGTGCTGACGAGCGCGCTGCCGCACATCGAAGAGCGGCTCGTACTCGGGGAGCGGACGCGCGAGGTCGCGCGCGAACGCGGCGCAGCGCTGCTGCAGTTGCTGCGCGAAGATTTCGCCGACGGCACCTCGCCCGAGAGCCTGCTGCGCCACCCGGCGGCGCGCCGCGCGGGTACGCGCAGCGAACTGCTCGCCGAGATCACCGCGCTGGTGCGCGATGGCGCGCTGGTGCGCGAACGGCGCCGCGTCGAACCCGCGTTCACGCCCTATCGCGTCCGCGTGCTCGTCCCCGGTGCAAGCACGGTGCGCGGGAAGAAGGCTGCGGCGTTGGCGGCGCTGGTGCGCGCGCAGCCCGGCATGCCGCACGCCGATGCGTTGCTCGCCGGCTATTCGCGCACGACGATCGCGCGGGCACTCGCCGCCGGAGCGATCGCAGAAGAAGAGCGCGCGCCCGCACCGCGCGATGCGCCCGCGCCGATTGCCGCGGCGGCGTTCCCCCCGACGCCCGAACAGCGCCGCGCGATGGATCGCCTCGGGGAGTTGCAGGCCGCGGGGAAGTTCGCTGCCCTACTGCTGCACGGCGTTACCGGTAGCGGCAAAACCTTTCTCTACCTCGATATCGTGCAGCGCGTGCTCGCCGCAGGCGGACGCGCGATCGTGTTGGTGCCGGAGATCGCGCTGACGCCGCAGACCGCGCGCCGTTTCGAAGAACGCTTCGGCACGCGCCTCGCCGTGCTGCACTCCGCGCTCTCCGAACGCGAGCGCTACGATGCGTGGCAGGCCTGCGCGCGCGGCGAGATCGACGTCGTCGTCGGGGCGCGCAGCGCGGTCTTTGCGCCCCTACCCGACGTGCGCGTCGTCATCGTCGATGAATCGCACGATGCATCGTACCGGCAGGATTCCTCGCCGCGCTATTCCGCGCTCACCGTCGCGCGCGAACGCATGCGTCTGAGCGACGGGTTGCTGATTCTAGGAAGCGCGACGCCCTCGTTCGAGAGTTTAGCTGCAGTGCGCGCGGGGCAGCTCGAAGAGATCCGCCTCACGATGCGCGCGACCGAACAACCGCTGCCGAAGGTCCAGATCGTCGATCTCGCGGCGGCATTTCGCAGCGGGGAACGACGGTTGTTTAGCGCGCCGTTGGTCGAAGCGCTCGCGCAACGCTTGGAGCGCGGCGAGAAGAGTTTGCTCTTCGTCAATCGCCGCGGCAGTGCGCGGGCCTGGCTCTGCCGCAGTTGCGGGAAGGCGCCGGAGTGCCCGCATTGCAGCGTCACGCTCACCGTCCATCGCCACGAAGGGCTGCTGCGCTGCCATTACTGCGATTACCGCACCGCGATCCCCGAGAACTGTCCGCATTGCGGCGCCGATGCATTAGCGGAATTCGGCGTCGGAACGCAGCGCGTCGTCGAAGAGGTGAACCGCCTCTTCCCGCAAGCTCGCGTGCTGCGGATGGATAGCGACACCACCACGCGCATCGGCGAGCACGCGCGCATCATCGATCGCTTTATCGCCGAGGGCGACGTGCTCGTCGGCACGCAGATGATCGCGAAGGGACACGATTTCGAGCGGGTGACACTCGTCGGCGTCGTCGCCGCCGATCTCGGCTTGCACGCACCGGATTTCCGCGCGGCCGAACGCACCTACCAGATGCTCGTGCAGGTCTGCGGGCGCAGCGGGCGCGCGCAGGCAGGCGAAGCGATCGTGCAGACCTACTCGCCCGAGCATCCGGCGATCGTCGCGCTCGCCGATGGCGACGCGCAACGCTTCGTCGACGAGGGGCTGCGCGAACGCGAAGAGCTCGGCTTTCCGCCGGCGCGGCGCATGCTGTATTTGGGGATCATCGGGCCCGATAAGGAACGCACGCATGCGCTGGCGACGCATTACGCAACGGTGTTGCGCGAGCGTACCAGCATCGACGTGCGCGGGCCGGCACCCTATCCGATCGCGCGCTTAAACGATCGCTGGCGCTTTCGCATCGCGCTGCTCGCCGATTCGGGGCCGCTGCTGCGCAACGCCGTGCGCGACCTGATTTTGCCGATCGCGCGGGAGGAGCGCTCGACGCATCTCGTTACGGTCGTCGATGCGTAACGCCTAGCGCAGACGGCCGAGGTTTTCGCTCGAGAGCAGCGGCGATGCGGGGACGAGCAACTGCGAGAGCAGCAGCCCGGCAACCAGAAGAATCGCGGCGATCGCGGCATTTGCCGCCGAGGTGACGGCGATGTTCACTTGGCTGCGGAACGCGAAGAGCACGCTCTCGTAGCTAATGCTTCCCGGTACGAGCACCAAGAGCGCGGGAACCAACATGATCGGTTGCGGCACGCGTAGCCAACGTGCGGCGAGACTGGCGACGATACCGCAACTGAAAGCGGCGATGAACGGCGCGATCGGATGGAGCGGCGAGAGGGCGAGCACGTGCGAGATGAGCAACGCAACGGCGCACGAAGCGAAGACCCAGGCAAAATCTTTGATGCGCGCATCGAGATCGATGGCCAGCCCGATCGACATGAGCGCGGCGGCGATAAACCAGGTGTAGCCGGGAACGGGTTCGGTGGCGACGTTACCGGTATTGAGCAGCGAGGGGCCGACGACCGCGAAGCCGAGCAGCGCACCGCAGGCGAGCGCGAGCAGCGTCGAGAGCACTTTCCCCAAGCGCGCGGTTCCCGCAACGAGGTTGGCGTTGGCGAGTTCGTAGAGCGCGAGCGTCAACGAGTAACCGGGAAGCAGCACGACGACCCCGGCGACGATGGCGATGAGGACGTTGGTGGGGCCGAGCACGTGGGTGCCCAGTGCGACGATGAGCGTGCTGACAAACGCCGCGATCACTTCGAAGAGGCGCCCGACGAGCGCGACGCGGCGCCCGAGCGCGGAGATCGCGCCGACGCAGGCGCCGATCACGGTGGCGACGATCAGCTCGCGCACGCCGCCGCCGAGCAAGACCGCGACGCCGAGCGCGACCATCGCCAGTGCCGGAACGTCGTAGCGGGCGCGATGGCGCGGCCAACGCTTATCGATATCGGAGAGCAGTAAACTCGCCGCACGGAAATCGATTTTCCCGGCGACGAGATCGTCGAAGATCAGGTTGAGAATCGCGATTTTGCGCAGATCGACGGTGCCCGGCGCAACGCGCAGCATCACGACGTGCTGGTGAAGGTTCGACCCGATCGCCAGCGTGATGTAGGTGGGAAGGGCAAAAATTTGCACCGGGAGGCCGATCGCATGGGCGATGCCTCCAACGGTGCTCTCGAGGATATCGGTGGCGACCCCGGCGCGATGGAGTTCGCGCGCCATCGTGGTGAGGAAGATCGCCCGTGGATCGTCGGGGATCGCGTCGCGACGATCCTCCGGTGGAGTGAGATCGATGCGTCGCGACACGATAAAGCTGCGTCGCGCCGTTTAGGCGTTCGCGGCTTTGCTCTTCGCTGTGGCGGCGCGCTTGGCGGCCGTGCTCTTGGCAGGTTTCGCCTTCGCCTTCGTCGCCTTGACGGGCACGACGGCGGCGGCTTTCACGGCCTTCGCGAGCCGCGATTTCTTGCGGGCAGCCTTATTGGGGTGGATGATGCCGCGCTTGGCCGCGCGATCGAACTCGCCCTCGACCTCTCTGGTCAGGGCCTCGTCCTTCGTCGCGACGGCCTTCTTATAGGCGCTCTTCAGGCGCGTTTTGGTGTCTTTATTGCGCGTCGTGCGGGTCGCCGACTGTCGGGTCCACTTCTCGGCCGCCTTGATATTGGGCACTACGAAAACTCCTTAGGGTAAAACGAAAAAGCGCGCGTGCGGGAACGCAGGGTAGCATACCACATGGGGCGGCCGCGGTCTAGGAGCGCGGGTGCGGCGCGTTCGAAGCTTTCTCCGCCTGGGAGAGAAGAGGATTGCATTACTCGCTTGACATTTATATGTCATGACATCTATTATGGCAGTATGGTGAAGAAGATGATCTATCTGGATCCTTCGCAGAACGAGATCGTCAAGCGCCTGGCACGCGAGGCCAAGAGCTCGGAGGCTGAAGTGATCCGCCGCGCGATTGTCAGCTACGGTGGTGCAAGCACGGCGAAGATGGTTGCCGACACGCGCCGCGTGACCGAGCATCTAAAGAAGTACCCGGAATGGAACGATGACCCGTCGGAGTTTTTCCGGGGATGACACCCGGCAGCATCGTCGTTGTCGACTGGCGCGATGCTATGCCCGATTCCGGGGAGCCGAGTAAGCAACGCCCCGCCGTCGTCATTGGACGCGGCGACCTTTTCCACGCCGATTTTAGCCATCTCTTAGTCGTGCCGTTGACGAGCGATAGCGCGCTCCGCGTCGCCGATGCCGCGGTCGTCATTCCACCGACGGAAGAGAATTATTGCGCGAAGGAATGCTACGCGTTATCGTGGAGCGTGCAAACGGTCCCGAAGCTTCGCGTTCGTGCAACGGAAGCGCGCGTTACCTCTGAACAGCTCGATGCAATTCGCGATCAGGTCGCGCGGTTAGTCGAACGATAGTACGGAGTAGTCGACCCAGGTTCCGGCCTATTCTTCGCCATCGTAGTAGTCCAAGGGAGCGGAGCGGAATATACGACTTTCCGGCGAGGAGACGCCCCACTTGTCGCTATCTGGGTAATAACACGATTCACCGATCGGATTATCGGCGACGACAAACATGACGAGCGTTTCGGTACCATCGTTGATCAACTGATGCGGCCGGCCGGGCCGGAATGTGTCAATGGGTTTGAGACCACCGGAAGTTGAAAAATACTACGCGGCCTCTGGCCGGTTGATGTACACGACGGGTTGGATCGCAGGCGGCTCCGGTGTACCGTGGACGAAACGTTCGGGATGTGCCTCCCACGCATTGCGCAGAACGGTGCGGCGCGCGCTCGTTCGCTCCTCGACCCGACCGTGATGAACGTCGCTCGGTGTGAGAAGCGCAAGGCCGCTATGCCGATGCTGCTCGTTGTACCAGGGAAAGAAGGCACAGCCGAACTCGCGCGCCTGCTCGATGCTCCCGAAGAACGGCGGAAAACCCGGCCCGTATTTCAGTGTTTTGAACTGCGCTTCGCTAAACGGGTTGTCGTTGGAGACGTGCGGTCGCGATCAACTCTTCGTCACGCCGAGATCGGCGTAGAACTGAGCAAGCGTTTTGGAGGTCATTGACGGCCCGCCGTCGGTGTGAATCGTCAACCGTGTCTGGTCGACGCCTTCACGCGCGATCGCTGTTTCGAGGAGTTCTTTCGCCAGCGTCGCGCCCTCACGATGCTCGAGGCGCCAGGCAACGACGTAACGACTGAAAATATCGAGCACGACGTAGGGGTAGTAGTACGTCCACTCCGCAGGGCCGAGCAGCTTGGTTATATCCCAGCTCCACACTTCGCCTGGTTTGGTCGCGACGAGTTCGGGCTTCACACGCGCAGGATGGGTCGCTTGGCGACGGCGCTCGCGTGTTTCACCCGCGGCGTGCAGTACGCGATACCACGTCGAGATCGAGGCGCGATAGCACCCTTCATTAAGCAGCGTCCCGTAGATCTGCCGCGCGCTGGTATCGGCGAAGCGCTCGTAGTGCGCCGTATCGAGCAGTGTCTGCCGCTCGGCGTCGCTCAAACGGCGTGGCGACCGACGAGCACGCTGCAACGGCGGCGTCGGCACGGATGCAGCACGCCGATACATGGTTGCACGCGAGATCCTCAGCACGGCGCATGCCGCTCGAGCACCGATAGCATCGGCGAGTTCCGTCACGACGGGTTCGACCACTCCTCGTCCGCGGTGCTCTCGCCGGCGATCATCTGCAAGAGCGCGTGCGCTTTTTTTACCGCGGCGAGCGTATGTTCGGCCTTCGCCAGTTTGCGCTCGAGCCGCTGGTTCTCTTTGCGTAGCCGGGCGTTTTCGGCGGCCTCGGGGTTATCGGGCCGCCCGCGTTTGGAGGGCGATGCGCTAACCTGCTTGCGCCAGTTCGAGAGCAGCGAGCTGTAGACGCCTTCGCGGCGCATCAGAGCGGCTCGTTCCAGCGGCGTCGTAGCGGCTCAGCGAGAAGACGAGCCTTCGTCTCGGCCGTAAAGGACCGCAGCTTCTTGCGCGGACGGACTTCAGTATCGGATTCCATAGATGGGGTCAACCTTTATCGCCCTCATGAGTTTCTCCGGCTGGCTGGTCTCAACCATCATAGACACAGAGGGGGCGACGAATCTCCTCATCTTGCGCGGTGAGCTTTCCGTTGCCGCGAAACGCTTCTTTGTCCTCAGCCTTAAGCTGGCGAATCCACCCATACAAGAGGCTTGGGTCTATGCCGATCAACCGCGCGACCTCCGTTGCGGTCTCACCACTATCGATAACGCGGCGTAGCGCCTCGATCTTGAACTCACGCGGGAATTTCCGCCGTTGGTCTGCCATGGGGCGCCATTCTTTCCGGCCTCCCCTCGAGGCCTATCATGGTGTCCACGAAACTGAGGCCAGGCCACCAGACGCAGTCCGCATGGGACGATCGTGTCCCCGGGAGTGGTGTACGAAAGGATCGTCCTCGTAGCATAGAGAGCGGTCACCGTGGCTTTCGGCGAAGGTTGTTTTTGAAACAGAAACAGCTACGCGAAAGGAACCACGATGACCAACCCCAGTATGACACTTACCGAGCTGGTTGAAAAGGGCGCCGACGTCGATGTACTGCGCGAGATGCTTCAGTTCGTCGCCCAGCGCATGATGGATCTCGGTGTCGAAGGGCGCTGTGGCGCGGCCTACGGCGAACGCGATAATGCCCGCGAAAACTCCCGGAACGGCTACCGCGATCGGCTGTGGGAGACGCGCGCCGGCGCGCTCGACCTGCGCATCCCCAAGCTGCGGAAAGGCAGCTACTTCCCGCCGTTTCTCGAACCGCGCCGCACCGCCGAGAAGGCGCTCGCCGCGGTCATTCAAGAGGCGTATATCCAAGGCGTCTCGACGCGCTCGGTCGACAGCCTCGTCAAAGCGATGGGGATGACCGGCATATCAAGCAGTCAAGTCTCGCGCTT
>JAJYRI010000028.1 GCA_021794175.1 bacterium | reverse complement strand
GAGCAGATCGTCGCCAGAGATGCGCAGATAATATCCAGCGCGCTGCTCATCGAAAGCCTCAAGCTACAGATTCTCAAGCTGCGTCGCTTGCAATTCGGACGCCGGAGCGAAAAGCGCGAGCAAGAAATCGAGCAGTTGGAGCTGTGGGTTGAAGAACTCGAGACGACCGAAGCGCAGCGCACGAGCGCGCCGACCGAACGCGCGCAGTCAGCACCCGCTGCGGAGCGCGCTCCAAAACCGCGGCGCGCGTTCCCCGAGCATCTGCCGCGCGAAACGAATACCATCATGCCGTGCGACGAAGCCTGCCCCGATTGCGGCGGTGCGCTCGCGCATCTCGGCGAGGACGTTGCCGAGATACTCGAACTCGAACCGGTGCGTTTCAAAGTGCTTCGCACCGTGCGCCCGAAGCTCGCCTGCACCCACTGCGATACGATCGTGCAGGCGTCGGCACCGACGCGCCCGATCGAGCGCGGCATGGCCGGGCCGGGGCTGCTCGCCCACGTGCTCGTCGGCAAGTACGCCGATCACCTGCCGCTCTATCGCCAAGCAGAGATCTACGCACGCGACGGGGTAGAACTCGACCGCACGCTGCTCGCACAGTGGGTGGGCAATACCGCAGCCTTGCTCGCGCCGCTCACCGATGCGCTACGCACACACGTCTTCGCCGCCGACGTCGTGCACGGCGACGATACGCCGCTTCCGGTGCTCGCGCCCGGGCGCGGAAAAACCAAAACCGGGCGACTGTGGACCTACGTGCGCGACGAGCGCCCGTGTGCCGGGGAAGCGGCACCGGCGGTCTGGTTTGCCTACTCGCCCGATCGCAAGGGCGAAAACCCGCAGAGGCATCTCAAAGATTTTACCGGCGTCTTGCACGCCGACGGCTATGCAGGCTTTGCGAAGCTCTACGAGGACGGGCAGGTGCGTGAAGCGGCGTGTTGGGCGCATGTCCGGCGCAAGTTCTTCGATCTGCACGCGGCCAACGGGTCGGCGATTGCCGGAGAGATGCTCGATCGGATCGGCGCGCTCTACGCCATCGAAAAAGCGATTCGCGAGCAACCTCCAGACCAACGCCGCGCGGTGCGCCGGGAACGCAGCCGCCCGCTGCTCGCTGCGTTGCACGTTTGGCTGCAGCAAACGCTCGTACCGCTCTCGCGCAAATCCGCGCTTGCCAAAGCGATCTTCTATGCCCTGCATCGCTGGGAGGCGCTCTGCCGCTATTGCGAGGACGGCCGCATCGAGATCGATAACAACGCCGCCGAACGCGCGTTGCGCTGCGTCGCGCTGGGACGCAAGAACTTCCTGTTCGCCGGTAGTGACGCCGGCGGCGAACGCGCTGCAGCGCTCTACAGCCTGCTCGGCAGCGCCAAACTCAACGGCCTCAATCTCGAAGCGTTTCTACGCGAGGTGCTCGCGCGCATCGCCGATCATCCGATCAACCGCATCGCCGAACTGCTGCCATGGAATCTGAAGTCGTCCGAAGCCATGCACATCACCGACAGCGCCGAGACGTTCGCACTTCCGGCGTAGAGCCGATCGCCGGCTCAACACGCGGCTTGCTCGTCGTCAAGACGGCCTTCAGAGGACGCTTACGGACGCTCAACGATGCGCCGAAGATATCGCGCGCCCACGAGATCGCACCCACGTCGATCTGCCCGGCGAGACGTACGAGTTCGTCGCGCGCTCCAGCGGGCAATGCAGCGAACGCACCGGCGGCGGCCTCCGGCAACGTCGCGAGCAGTCGGAGTGCCTGGCCGTAAAGAAGCGGGCCGAAGAGCATCACGACGCCGGCGATGACCGCGGCGAGCGCGCTATTGGCGAGGACGGTAGCGAGGGCCGACGGCATGTGCGCTCGCAGGCGCCGCACCAGCGGCCACGTGATGACCGCGTAGACCCCGGTCGGCACGACGATCCACAACAGCGGCTTGAGAACCCAAGCGACGGCCAGCATCGCAACGAGCACCAAGCCAATCGCTGCCGGGGCCCGTAGCCGTGCGTTCATACCTCCCATTCTGCGCATATCGAGGGAAAAGCGCAAGAACGCTCGATCCGGCGGCCTTCTCTGGAACTTCGCTCGACCGGGGAGCTGCTACGTGCTAATGCGTGATGATTTGGCCGCCGTTTGAATATGGCGTACCGACCTGCAGGGCGCGTACGTGATCGTTCGGTCCGTTCAATTCAACGTAACGATTGCGGAGCCCGATATCGGCGCCGCATATTCCACTACGCCGCCCGGAGCCTTGATATCCAAATCGAGTTGCGTGAGCCGTGCGTCTGTGGAAAATTTGAAGGCGAGGCGTCCGCCGGGTCGTGTCGCCCAGCGAGTGAACGTAATCGATCCGGATGTCAACTTCGCGCTGACCTCCGCGCACTCGGGAGGCCGCATGACCCCGCGGCTCATCGCCTTGAAAGCACATGTACTTGCAAGCGTCAGAAACGAAGACGTCTCTTCGACCAAGATGCACGGATCGCGCAGTGCGAGCGTGCTGCCGTCGTGCAGATGTGGGCAACTCGGAGCCGCCGACACGTAGATGTTCAGAACGGACGTACCTGCGCCGCCTTCGGAATAGCGTTCTTCATCTGGACCGAAGCTTATTTGCACCCCCAGAGCCTTTGAAATCGCCGGTACGCCGCTGAAGCAATCGAACGCAACCGTCACGCCTCCGTGTGTGACCGCGCGGACGTTGTCGGGATGGCAGTTCTTATCATAAGGACCGTGCGGCGGCATCGCCGCTCTAACGGGAACAATCGCAAATACGATGAGCGATACAACAAGTAGCAACCGAAACATTTTCATGGAAGGCGCTTAGCAACCTCCTTGACGATTATCAGCAGTTGCGGGTCCGTACGGTTAGGAGTCTTTGAAGAAACAACCAACCGGAGTTTCCCATATGGCCGTTCCCTTGGCGCCGATCTCGCACCTTCCCATACGGGCGATCGGGTCATCCTCCGCCCGCCGAAATCGAGGCGGGACTGCGCTCGTGTCGTCATCCGCTAGTGGGTAATGATCTGGACGGCGTTCGAATTCGGCGCCCTGACCTGGTTGACGATAATTTTCCCATTGGGTCCAACGACATTGGGGGACCCTTCGACGATGTAATAATAATAGAGACGCCCTGGTACCGCCGTCTCATCGGTAAACGAATAAACGCTGTTTCCGCAGCCATAGATACTATTATCCCCCGGTTTATGGCGACAACCGACGCGCGACGGCGGCCCATACAAAGCAAAGTTAAAAGTCTTGATGTGCGATTTAAACGGATCGATCTTGGTTGCCCCAAGCAAGACGCGCGACCGCTCCACCGACAGACTATAGCGGTGGCCTCTATCGGAGCCGTACGCACCGAGGTCGTTCGCAAAAAACAAAACATTATTCGGCGAAGAACGCGCCGAGCCGATGAGGCGTAGCTCGGTCGGATTATAGGCAGCTTGTCGCACGATGACCGGGTGCGCGGAACTTAACGGCAAAGCAGCCGCGATCATGGTGAGGTTCACCACTACCGAACCGGCATCGATCACATGCACTGCGACGCCGAGTTGCGGCTGCTCCAATTGCGCTAGCCGCGACTTCATCATCGCCCCGGCGAACGGACTTGCCGTCATCCGTTGATAGAGCTGAACCGCGAGCGGGTTGACGGTCTTGGTTGCTAATTGATAACCAGGTTTACTTGCCATCACTATATAATCGCCGGGAGAAACCGGAATCGTAAATTTTCCATAACCGTCCGCGCGCACCGCCGGCATCTCGCTCATCAAAAACGGCACGTGCCCTTTCGGGGGTTTGAGCGCCATCGCGTATATGTTTTTCACGACAAAGGCGTACGCGTAGGGAAGCGGTTTTCCCCCGGAGCCGAAGACCTGCCCCGTGATGGATGAATGCGAGGGCGTCAGCGTGAATTCGAGGGCGCCGATTTCGTTGGCACCGCGAACGGCTCCGAAATCGACCAATTGCGTTTGTGGAAGATAACCTCGCTTTGCGACGGTAACGTAATATTTACCGTTGAACGGATGCTTATCCGTCGTGCACAGGTTAATGCGCCCAACCCCGACTGCGAAGTTACCATTTGCGGCACTCATGGCGAAGCCCGCTCCGCATCCGCTCGATTCCTTAATTCCTTTACTGGAAACCTTCGCCCCGACGACGTCGATCTTCGCCCCGACCAGCGGCTTGCCGGTATCTTCGGCTCGGATGTTCCCTTCGACGTAAGCTGGTTGGAATGAGCCGTCCAGGCTCTGAGCGCCGGCAATCGACGGGGCCAACACGAGGGCAAGAACTGCAAGGAATCGTTTCATCGTAAAGCCTTTCGAAATGGAAGTTGTTAGAGAGATGGCACCGGTTGAGTAAAGAGCGACGGGTTGAATTTTTTGTTCAGTTGAACTTTGACGAGCGAGTATTTCATCTGCATCTCGGCATCGAAGAGTTGCGTACGTATTTTCGTCGGGAAAAGCACGCCGTCGGTCGCCTTCCAGGCACTCGGAACGACGATCATCTTGTAGGGGTCACTGCCAATTTGAATTTTGTCGGGCAAAAATGTCTTCGTGTTTATAAAAGCAACGATCGGTTTGCCGCCCTGCGGCTGCATCTTGAGTTTGTAGTCGCCGGCGCCGCGGACAGGAACGTACCGGATGCGGCCGGGGAGAGCGCCGACGTGCAAATATGAAAACGTCATCCAATACACGTACGAAATTTCGCGCGAAAGATCGGGACCTTGCAGCGCGCCGGTGCTATTACCGCTCGGCCATCCCTGATCGCCTTCAAGCAACCACCCCTGCGGCGAACTCGACGAAAAAGTAACGGTGCAGCGCCCAGGGCGAGAGGGCGTCACCGAAAACACAGCCGGCGCATTTCCCTTCCCGATGGGAACGATGCTCGCAATACCCGCGCAGGTATCGCTCTCGCCAAAAGCGCCCCCGTATCCCTGCTCGCTGACTTCGATCCGCGCGCTCGTTCGAACGTGGGAGGCCGCCGTATCGAGGTCGATCTCGGTCGGTTCGACGCAGAGCCCTCCCGAGGCCGAGGAACACTTCGTTCCATGCGATGCCCGAACGTAGCGCCCGGAATCGGTTACGACGATCGAGAGACTCTCGTGGATCGTACCCGGAAGAAAGACGCGCAGCACCGGGGCTCCCTGCATCGCCGCCGTGACGGCCTCCATCCGATAGTCGCCTGCGGTGGTAAACCACTCTCGCGCGCGCTGATGCGTCTGCAATCCACCGACCACCTGTTGCGACCCGTTGCTTATCTGAACGCCGAGCACGTGCCATTCAAAATAGATCGTGTCGATCTTCGCGATTCGCGCGCCGCCGCCGAGCGCACCGGCCATTGCCTGCAAGATCGTGTTCGTCGTTGGAACGAACGCCTTCGAGCGTGGCGCAGCGCTTGCGACACCGGCGAGGAGGGCGAACGTCGCCGCCGCCGCAGCGAATGTAGCCCCCGGTCGAACAGCTCTCTCGCGCACAGACACCTCCAGCGCTTCAAATGCGGTTGCTTGCTTCGGTTATAGCACCCCGCCATCCATGAAACCAGGCTCCCCTTACATCTCACTTACATCGAGATCGACCCCTCGCGAAAGTCGTTCCGCTCGAGCCAGACGTTCACGAGCGCCGGCACGCCGTTGCGCGCCGATTCGCGCGCGCGGGCGAGCGCCGGCTCGATCTCGCTTTCGCTCTTCACGAGAATGCCGAGTGCACCAAATCCCGCTGCAACTTCGTGATACGCCGTTCGGGCAAGCACCGTGCCGACGTCGTCGCCGAGCATTTTCACCTGTTCGCGAGCGATCTGCGACCAACACGCGTCGTTACCGACGACGGCGATAAGCCCGATCCGATGTCGTACGAACGTGTCGAACTCCGCGAGTGCGTACCCGCATGCACCGTCGCCGAAGAGCGCCCATAGCTCGCTCTGCGGGCGCGCGAGCGCAGCGGCGAGCGAGAAGCCCGCGCCGACGCCGAGCGTCCCGAAAACCCCCGGGTCGAGCCAACTCAACGGCGCGCGCGGGCGCAACACGTAGGAAGCCGTTGCAACGAAATCACCGCCGTCGGCGACGAATACCGCGCGTTCGTCGGCGCAGCGATCGATGGCGCGCAGAAGCGAGATCGCGTTGACGTACTCGCCGGGGCGACGTTCGCTCTCCGCTATCTCGCGTTCGCGCTCCGCGTCGCGCTCGCGCAACCGCGCGATCCAATCGTTCCCCGGCGCATTCTTCCAAGGCCCTTGCCGGGCAAGGTTCGTCAAGAAGAGCCCCGCATCGCCGATCGCGGCGATCGTGGGCCGGCGATTGAGCCTCGCATCGGCGCGGCTGCGATTCGCAGCAACGAGCGTGCTGCTGCGCCGAATATCGGCACCATACCCGAGCCGAAAATCGCACGGAACGCCCGCTAACACGACGCAATCCGCCTCGCGTAATGCCTCGCGCCGCCGGTGCCGCAGCTGCAAGGGATGCTCGCGCCCCAGCAAGCCACGGGCCATGCCTGAGAGATAGACGGGGATGCCGATTGCGCCGATCGCGGCGGCAATCTCGCGCGCATTCTGCGGGGCGGATAGCGCCTGGCTGCCGATCACGGCGAGGGGCCGCTCCGCCCGCTGCAATGCCGCGTGCGCCGATGCGATGCTCGCGTGCGACGGCATCGGCAGATCGTGCGGTGGATCCGTCGGCGTATGCGCTCGCTGCGAGCCGGCGAAAAGACGCGCGGCATGCCGGTTGAGATACCAACGCTGCGCGCGATCGGCGAGCGATCTGCCCTTGCTCGCCGCCTGCGCGTACCAGGCACGAATCGTCGCTTCATCGTAGAGAAGGTCGACCGGGGCCTCGAGGAAGACCGGGCCCGGAACACCGGCACGCGCGGTTTCGAATGCCGCTTCGAGCGCGGGTTGCAGATCGGCCACGCGCCGAACCTGCATCGCCCGCTTCACGTGCGGGGCGATCGCCGCGCGCTGATCGATATCTTGCAACGCACCGCGACCGCGCAGCGCGGTCGGTACGCCGCCGCAGAGCAAAATCAGCGGTGATTGCGCGAGCCGCGCATTCTGCATCGCGGTGACGGCGTTGGTGAGTCCGGGCCCCGCAGTGACCGCCGCCACGCCCGGGATCCCGGTGAGCCGACCTTCGGCATCCGCAGCGAAGACCGCGGTCGCCTCGTCGCGCACGTCGAGCACCTGAATGCCGCGCGCCTTCGCCGCCGTGAGAATCGGCGAGATATGCCCGCCGCAGAGCGTATAGAGCCGGAGCACGCGGTGTGCCGCCAGCGTTTCGGCGATACGATCGCCGCCATGACGTGCCGCCAGAGACTCTTGCATCCTCTCTTCTTCGGCAGGCGCAGACGAGGTGCCGCTGCGCCGGAGCGTTCGTTCGATGTCGGCGAGCGCACGGGACGTCCAAGAGCGCACGCCGAACCGAAAATCGCACCACGAAAGCGAGGCCGACCATGAGCCAAGAGAAAAAGCAAGCGCCCAGCGATACGCCACCCTCGGAGAAACTCAAGAAAGAGATCGAGGAGGCGATGGCGGTCTACGCCGATACCGACATGGACCCGAACCGTGACGACCAAAAAGATCTGCATCACGGCGCCGATGACGAGGAAGAGAGAGCGTAGAGATGATCCGTTCGTTCGTTGTTTTTACCGCATTTCTGCTCGCACCGGTCATCGGCGCTGCAGCGGCCCTTCCCACCGGTAACCTGCACTGGCGCGAGACCGGGCCGGCGGCGGCCGGGGGACGCGTCACATCGGTCGCGGGATCGGCACGCAACCCGCATCTCTACTATATCGGTGCGGCGGGCGGCGGCGTGTGGAAAAGCAACGACGGCGGTGCATCGTGGAAACCCGTCTTCGACAAAGAAAGCGTCGGATCGATCGGCGCCGTTGCCATCGACCCGACGAACGATCGTACCGTTTGGGTCGGTACCGGCGAATCGAATCCGCGCAACGATGTGAGTTACGGCGACGGACTCTACAAAACGACCGATGGCGGAAAGACCTGGAAGAACGTCGGCCTGCGCGGCACGAAATATATCTCGCGCATCCTCATCGACCCGAGCGACCCGCAGCATGTCATCGTCGGCGCGCTCGGCGATGTTTTTAAGCGTTCGCCGCATCGCGGGGTCTACGTCACGTTCGACGGTGGGAAGAGCTGGAGCAAGACGCTCGATGTCGGGCCGATCAGCGGCGTCTCCGATCTCGCGATGAATCCGCACGCGCCGAACGTCATTTTCGCCGGCGTCTGGGAGTTTCAGCGGCGACCGTGGACCTTCCGCAGCGGCGGGAAACGCGACGGCATCTACCGTTCGACCGACGGCGGGCGCACGTGGAAACGGCTGACCGGCGGCGGGCTTCCCGCGGGAATCACCGGGCGCATCGGGCTTGCCGTCGCACCGAGCGATCCGCAGCGCGTCTACGCGTTGATCGAAGCGAAACACGGCATCCTTTGGCGATCCGACGACGACGGCAACACCTGGAAACTCGTGAGTTCGAATACGCTCGTCGACCAGCGCCCCTTCTACTTCTCGCATATCGAGGTCGACCCAAGCAATCCCAATACCGTCTATACGGCCTCGACCGCACTCGCCAAGAGCACTGACGGCGGCCTCCACTTCAAGGCGATCGCCGATAACGTGCACGGCGACTTTCACGCAATCTGGATCGCACCGAACGATTCGCAGCGCATGATCGTCGGTGAAGACGGCGGCTACGCGCTCACCGTCAACGGCGGACGCACCTGGGCCTTCTGGGCGAATCTCCCCATCGGGCAGTTCTATCGCGTCGGCTTAGGCAACGACAATCCCTACACGATTTGCGGCGGCCTACAAGATAACAATTCGTATTGCGGGCCTTCGAATTCACTCGATATGGCCGGCATCACGAACGCTGCCTGGTATGCAGTCGTCTACGATGACGACGGCCAGTGGGCGATTCCCGACCCGCATGACTCCAACATCATTTGGTCCGACGGCCAAGATGGTGCGCTTTTCCGGTTCGATCGTACCTCGCGCGAATACACTTTTGCCGAACCGTATTTTACGAGCGTCCAGCAAGATTACAATATCGCGTCGAGCCCGTATCGTTTTAACTGGGAATCTCCGATCGGTTTTGCTCCCTGGAACCCGCATATCGTCTGGTTCGGCGGGAACGTCGTCTTTCAGAGCACCGATCGCGGCCTCACCTGGAAAGCGATCAGCCCCGATCTGACGCGCAACGACAAGGCGCACCAGGGGCCGTCGGGCGGCCCGATTACGCACGACGTGACCGGAGCCGAATACACCGATACCATTCTCGATATCGAGGGCTCGCCGATCTCGCGCGGCGAGATTTGGGTCGGCACCGACGACGGGCTGGTGCAACTCACGCGCGACGGCGGCACGCATTGGAAAAACGTTACTCCACTCGGCGCCGATCCCAATGGACGCTTCGAGACCGTGGCGCCATCGCCGCTTCAGCGCGGCACTGCCTATGCAGTGGAAGATTCCCATCTCATGGGCGACGATGCACCGCAAGTTTGGATCACCAGCGATTACGGTGCCCATTGGCGCTCCATCGTGAACGGCTTGCCGCACGATCTCTGGACGCGTTCGATTCGCCCCGACATTCACGACCCGAACCTCGTCTATCTCGGAACCGAGGAGGGGGTGTGGGTTTCGTACGATCGCGGCTCGCACTGGCAGAGCTTACGCAATAACATGCCGCCGGTCTCGGTGCGCGATATCCGCATCCAGCCACAGTTCGACGATCTCGTCATCGCAACGCACGGCCGCTCGATCTGGGTGATGGACGATCTCCGCCCGCTGCAGCAATTGCCGAAAGCCGTGTCGGCGGGGGCGATGCTCTTCGCTCCGCGCACGTCCTATGAGTACAACCTCACCAACAATACCGAAGGCACCTATACGAATTTCGCCGCAAAGAACCCACCCTACGGCGTTCCGATCAGCTACTACCAAGCCAAAGCGCAACCACGGCCTCCGATGCTTGCAATTCTCGATTCCTCCGGGCGCGTCGTCCGCACGTTGAAAGGAAGCAACCGCGCCGGGATCAATCGGATCGTTTGGAACTTCACCACCGCGCCGCCCGTGAAATGGACCGGTGCGGCGAACCCCGCATTCGCCGGGCCCAGTGACGGCGCGACGGTCGTGCCGGGGAGCTATGCCGTGCGGGTAAGACTCGACGGACGGACGTTCGTGCAACGCTTCGCCGTGAAGGCCGACCCGAAGGCGACCGAGACGCTCGCGCAGATGCGCGAGAGTTACAATGCATTCGCACACCTCAATAACTTGTATTCCAGCGTCGACACGATGCTCAACCACCTCGATACGGTTGCAAAAGCAATCGCTGCCGAGCCGAGCCTCACGGGGCCTGCCGCTGCGGCGCTCGCGCGCGCTCGGAGCGGACGTATCGCCGTCATGGCGCAGCTGACCGCAAACTACACCAATAGCGAGGATTCCGTCTCGCGCCCCGGCGCGCTCCGTGAAAACCTCGACGGAGCGCTCAGTTCGCTGCAATCGTTCCCGGTGCAAGGCATTATCACCCAGGCTGCCGCGCAGTTTTACGCGCGGATCGAGGCGGAATATCGTTCCGCACGCGCCGCCTATAACGCATACGTTCGCGCGATACCGGGGCTCAACGCCCGCTTGCACGCCGCGGGAGCGCGCCCGCTCCCCGTCCCACCGCCGGCGCGATAGGCGTGCGCCGGCGTACCGCGCTCTCCGCCGAGACCGCGTTTCGATCGTTACGCATCGCGATCGGCGTGCTCTTTCTTATTTTCGCGCAGTACAAAGTCTTCGGCACGACATTCACGCAGGGCGGCGGATTTCAAATGTGGATCGAGCGCTTCCTCAACGATCGCGCCGCCTATCCGTTTATGGTGCCGGTCTTGCAAGGGTTCGTGTTACCGCATGCCGCGATCGTCGCGTATCTCGCAGCGTACGGCGAACTCGCGATCGGGCTCGCGCTCGTATCGGGGCTCTTGGTGCGGCTCGCGAGTGCCTGCGGCGCGATCTACATGCTCGCCTTGCTGTTCTCCTCGAACTATCCCGGCGCCGGCGCACCGTTTTGGGAGTACTTCGGTGCCTCGCTCAACCATCTCGTGCTCGCGATGTGTTTCGTCGCGTTTGCGCTTACCGAAACATCGACGCCGCGCTGGGCGAGGCGACGGCGACACCCTTCCTAACGCGCACGTCCTATTCGTTTTCGAATGCGATGCGTTCGGCGAGTAGCGCCTCCATGCGGCTCCGCGCGCTCCAATACCGTGGATCGCTCGGGCCATGGAGTGCGGCGACGCGGTGAAAATCGTCGTGCGCGTCGAGCAACGACGCGGCGTCTGCGCCCTGGTTTGCGATGTACTGCGTGAGGCTCGAGGGCATACCCAAGAAATTATCGAGCAGCTCCCGCCACGGACTGAGACTTACCAACTGTAAGTGCCAGAGCATACTGGTTGCAAATGCGCCGAGCGCAGTTTTGGGGCGCGTTCGGTCGACGGCGAGCGTGAAGCGATCCGCCCAATCCTTGAGCTCGGCCGCGGGCATCGGCGACCCTATGGCATAGCCCTGCCCCATGTTGGCACTGAAAATCACCGCCGCTTCAACGAGACCGTCGTTCTCCAATCCTTCGACCGTGACCGGGATGCCGAAATCGTGGCTTAAGCGCGTGAGGTAATGAATGAAGCCCAATGCTTTGCGCGGCGTCTGCGTCGAGTTACAGACGAGGCCTTGGTCGATCTTCATCTCGTCGAAGGCGATACGGTCCATGCGAAGGAGCGAGCTATACCCCGAACCTAAATCATCCTCGGCGAGGCCGACGCCGAGCTCGCGCAGTGCGTTGACGAGCGTCCCCTGCACCGCGGAGTGCTCGACGTTCCCGGTCTCGAGTAACTCAAGCGTAATGCGCCCCGGATCGACGGCGCTTCGCGCGAGCGCATCGCGAAGAATATCGAGATATCGACGATCTTTGAGTCCCTGCGGGGGAAGATTGATCGCGAGTTTTGTGGCGATGCCGCTCGACTCCCACACGCGCAGTGCCTCGATGCCCTGGTCGAGCCCTTGTGCGAAGAGACGCTGCAACTCCCACTCACCGAATGCCGGTAAAAATTGCGCGGGATGAACGAGCTCTCCCCCGGCATTGCGTAACCGGGCTAACGCTTCGACCTTCTGCAACGCGCCGGTCGTGAGATCGACGACCGGTTGAAAGTGCATCTCGAGCCCGTCGTGTTGTAACAGCTCGCGCCACTCGAGACGCCGACCGTGCGGAACGACGACGCGATTCTGCTGGTCGCGCTCTCCGAGGCGCGCAAACGCGTGCCCCAACGCTCGTTGGAGATGTTCGATCAGCGTCTGCCGCAAGGGAATGATAAAGTGCCCCGTGAGATCGCTCCAGAGCTGAACGAGCAGTTGTGGGCGATCATCGTTATCGAGCACCGGGACCGTCGCGGCAGAGCGCAGTTGAAATTCGGCGAGCATCTCTCGCCAGACCGCCATGCCCGGGTCGAGCGCCATCGCCAGGGTATGTTCGACGTTTCCGCTGCGCCACGCGCGACCGCTCGGCCCCTGGCCGGTCGGGCGATCGGCGTGAATGCTGATCGGCGGCGCTTTTCCCGCCGCAAGCATGCCGAGGTAGCGCCGCGCTCGCTCGCCGCCGGTTACTTCGTATTGCAAATTCCCTTGCGGGTCGGGGCGCGAGATCGCAGCGGTCACGATTCCATCGAGCGTGATGAGAATCTCCAACAGCCCGCTCGCCAAGTCACTGAAGGTCGTCGACGCGGCGACCAATCGGTCGATGCGCTGGAGTGCGCCGTGCTGCGCAAGGTTGAGTTCGCGCGGCGCATCGAGCTGTTCGTGGAGTTCGATGCTCAGACGCCGATCGAGAATATCGCAGAGGGAGCGATATTCGCGCGGCGCGATGTGCGAGAGATCGAAGACGACGCGGCGATAGCGTTCGTACCCGTCGACGATCCACCCCGGTTCGACCCCGGTAAGCGCATGAATGTGCCCGACGCGCCGCGCCGCCGCCCGGTGGCGCGCCTCGTCGAGCTCGGGATCGAGCAGCATGCGAAGATGCGCGTTTTGATGCGCTTGCAAGCGAGCGAATTCGCTGGTGGTCAGCCGCGCGACGATCTCCGCTTGCCCCGGATACTCGGCGAGATTATCGTAGAACGTAGCGACGAATCGGTCGGTCGCCTCGCCGACGATCGCGGCGAGCGCGCGCAGAACGGCGGCGGCATCGTTGCCGTATGCATCCGCGCCTTTGGGCTGGCTCACAACCGCCTCCTCGAGTTCCTACGCCTAGCCCTCGCTAGGCCGAGAGCCTCTCTTCGGATGCCTCCATAGGCACGACCTCTAGAATCTATCGGTTTGCCCGGCTTGAACGATGGGGAAGCTCGCGGATAATAGGGAAACGAACGAAATCTCTTGAGGAGCATAGAACCATGTCTGAAGGAAAGTGCCCATTCCACCAGCCCGGCGGTGCCGGCCCCTCAAATGCAGACTGGTGGCCGAATCGCCTGCCGATCGATATCCTCCGCAGAAATTCCGAGCGTTCCGACCCGATGGGCGAGGCGTTCGATTACAAAGCAGAGTTCCACAGCTTAGATTTCGCAGCGCTCAAGCGCGATCTCCACGCGCTGATGACCGACTCTCAAGAATGGTGGCCCGCCGATTTCGGCCACTACGGCCCACTCTTTATTCGCATGGCCTGGCACAGCGCCGGAACCTATCGCACCGGCGATGGGCGCGGCGGGGCGGGCGCGGGGCAGCAGCGTTTTGCGCCGCTCAACAGCTGGCCCGACAACGTCAACCTCGATAAAGCGCGTCGACTGCTCTGGCCGATCAAACAGAAGTACGGGCGTAAAATATCGTGGGCCGACTTGATGATTCTCGCCGGGAATGTCGCACTGGAATCGATGGGGTTCAAGACCTTCGGTTTCGGCGGCGGTCGCGCCGATGTTTGGGAGCCCGACGATTCGGTCTATTGGGGCCCGGAGAATACGTGGCTCGCCGACAAGCGCTATAGCGGAGAACGCGATCTCGATAACCCGCTCGCTGCGGTGCAGATGGGCTTGATTTACGTCAACCCCGAAGGCCCCAACGGCAACCCCGACCCGCTCGCCGCGGCGATCGATATTCGCGAAACGTTCAAACGCATGGCGATGAACGATGAAGAGACCGTCGCGTTAATCGCCGGCGGCCACAGCTTTGGGAAGACGCACGGTGCCGGCCCGCCGTCGTTCGTCGGCCCCGAACCCGAGGCGGCCGGAATCGAAGAGCAGGGCCTCGGTTGGAAGAGCAGTTTCCGTTCCGGGAAGGGCGCCGACACGATCGGCGGCGGCCCGGAAGTAACGTGGACGAAGACGCCGACGAAATGGGATAACGACTTCTTCGCAACGCTCTTCGGTTACGAGTGGGAGTTAACGCAAAGCCCGGCCGGCGCGAAACAGTGGACCGCTAAAAACGGCGCGGGTGCCGGCACGGTTCCCGATGCAGCCGATCCGAAGAAATTCCACGCACCGACGATGCTGACCACCGATCTTGCGTTGCGTTTCGATCCGATCTACGAGAAAATCTCGCGCCGCTTCTACGAACACCCCGACGAGTTCGCCGATGCCTTCGCACGCGCGTGGTTTAAGCTGACGCATCGCGACATGGGCCCACGCGCCCGCTACCTGGGGCCGGAGGTTCCCGGTGAAGCGTTGATCTGGCAAGACCCGGTCCCCGCTGCAAGCGGCGCCCCGGTCGATGCCGACGATATCGCCGCGCTGAAGAGCGAGATTCTCGCATCGGGCATCTCGATCGCGCAGGCGGTGGCGACGGCGTGGGCGGCGGCATCGACGTTCCGCGGCTCCGATAAACGCGGCGGTGCAAACGGAGCGCGCATTCGGCTCGCTCCGCAAAAAGACTGGGCGATCAACGAACCGGCGCGACTCGCACCGGTCTTGCAGAAGCTCGAGCAAATCCAAGAGCGTTTCAATAGCGCCCAGAAGGGAAACAAGCACGTTTCGCTCGCCGACCTGATCGTGCTCGCCGGCTGCGCTGCCCTCGAGAAAGCGGCGAAGAACGCGGGGCTCGCGGTGCGCGTTCCGTTTACTCCGGGGCGCACCGATGCGACGCAAGCGATGACCGAGATCGAATCGTTCGCGGTTTTAGAACCGCAGGCCGACGGCTTCCGCAACTATCTCAAAGCAGAGAACGGTGTGCCGGCCGAAGTGCGCTTGCTCGATAAGGCGCAGTTGCTCGCGTTGACGCCGCCGGAGATGACGGTGCTCGTCGGGGGGATGCGCGTGCTCGGCACCAACGTCGGCGCGACGAAGCACGGCATTTTCACGACGCGC
Organism: bacterium; assembly: GCA_021794175.1. GTDB lineage: Bacteria > Vulcanimicrobiota > Vulcanimicrobiia > Vulcanimicrobiales > Vulcanimicrobiaceae > JABEUX01. Next base: position 12,504 of record JAJYRI010000028.1, on the reverse strand, counting down.
CCCGAGGCGCTCAGCAACGACTTCTTCGTGCATCTGCTCGATATGGGCACCGCTTGGACGCCGACCTCGGAGAAAAACGATCTCTTCGAGGGACGCGACCGCAAGAGCGGTGCGCTCAAATGGACCGGAACGCGCGTCGATTTAATTTTCGGATCGAACTCCGAACTACGAGCGCTCGCCGAGGTCTACGGCTCGGCCGACGCGCACGCGAAGTTCGTCGACGATTTTATCGCCGCATGGAATAAGGTGATGAATCTCGACCGCTTCGAGATTCCCGCATCGGCTCGCTAAGGTTGCGGGGAAAGGGCTAGCGGTCGAGAGCGTAGCGCGCCGCCTGCCTCGGGGGGCTCTCGGCGCGCACCAGGTTCTCTCGTCTCTACCCGAGATTATCGAGCTCTCCCTCGACGAAACGACCATCGCCGACGGCGACCGGGGTCCCCTCCCTAAGGGAAGGCAGCATCGCGCACCGAAGGGCTCCTGCGCTGCTACATCGAGAAGGGAGCCTAGGGATGAATCGATTTTTGATTGCGGTCGCCGCCGCATCAGTGCTCGTGTTTCCTGCTGTGGTATCGGCGGGGACGCCCGCTGGATCCTACGCCGCCTTTACTTCATCGGCAACTAAGCAGCACGGTCTCTTCACCATTCTACGCAAGAACGGGCAGGTGTATATCGATCTGAGCGACGCACAGCTCAATACCGATTATCTCGAAACAATCGTTCCGGGTAACGGTATCGGCGGAGACTTCATCGTTTGGGCCAATACCGACCATCTGCCGGCGATGCTGGTGCGCTTCGAGCGCGCAGGCGACGGCATTGCAATCGTATGGCCGAACTCTTCATTCGTCGCGCCGAACAGTCCATCGGGACAGCTCGCAGTACATTATAATTTTCCGCAGTCGGTCGTCGGCGTCGGCAAGATCATCGCGCAAGGCGACGGGCACATCGTCTTCGATGCCTCGCCGCTATTTCACGATGTGCTCGATCTCGATCAGATCATCAATAGTTCGCTGCACACCACGCCCGCCACGGCGTATCATCTCGACCCGTCGCGCACCTATTTCGGCGCAACGAAAGCTTTCCCGAAAAATATCATCATCGATGTCAAGCAGCTCTGGGCGACCGACGCGCCGCACGTGGCGCCCGACACCGCCCCTGATGCGCGAAGCCTGCAGATGAAGGTCGTCTATAATTTCGCGCAACTTCCGCAAGACCACTATCGCCCCCGCTTCGCAGACGATCGCGTGGGGCTTTACGACGACATCTACATGGATTTTGCATCGTCGGCCGATACCGCGCGCAGCCGCTACCTGCGCTATTTGGTGCGCTGGAATTTCGCCCCCGCCGATCCCGGTAAACCATCGCGCGCGACGCATCCTATGGTTTTCTATATGAGCAATACCGTCCCGGTGAAGTATCGCAAGCCGATTCGCGACGCGGTGCTGCGCTGGAATCTCGCCCTCGCACGGGTCGGCATTCTCGATGCGATTCAAGTGAAACCGCAGCCGAACGATCCCAATTGGGATCCCGACGATATCCGTTACAACGTCTTGCGCTGGGTCACCGAAGCGAGCCCGAGTTTCGGCGCCGACTCACAGACGCTCTTCGATCCGCGCACCGGCGAGGAGTTTCGCACCGGCATTCTGATCTCGGCCGACAGCGCCGCGTTCGCCGCCGATACGTGGCGCGATATCGTCGACCCGGTTCGCTACGGTCGCAACACCGATCCGGTTCCCGCGAAGTTTATCTACGACAGCTTCCAAGCCGAGATCATGCATGAGACCGGGCACGATCTCGGCATGCAACACAATTTTATAGGGCACGATGCCTACACCGCCAAAGATTTACAGAATCCCGCATTCACCGCGAAATACGGCATCGCAACGACGGTGATGGAGTATGCCCCGCTCAATATTTGGCCGAAGGGCTACGGGCAAGGCGATTACTACCAGACCGTGCTCGGCCCCTACGATTACCATGCGATGAAATATGCCTATGGGTACATTCCAGGCGCGACGATGCCGGAAGGAGAGTTGCCGACACTCGAACGTTGGGCCTCCGCATGGTCGAACCCGCTCTATCGCTACGCATCGGATGAGGATGTTTCATGGTTCAACGGACACGCCAGCGACCCGCGCGTGGAACAAGAAGAGCTTACCAACGATCAGCTCGGCTGGACGCTGGTGCAATTAAAGATGGATCGAGCGTTAATGGACCGCGAGACGCAGCTGCTGCCGCAGAGCGGGCACGCGTATCAACAGGCGACCGATGCGTTTCGCGCGATCTTCTATCGCTACATCTCCCTCGTTTCGAAGTCGGCGCACTGGATCGGCGGGCAATATCTCTCACGCGCGCACCGCGGCGATCCCGGCGCCCAGCCACCGATCGTTCCGGTTCCGCTCGTCATGCAACAGCGCGCCTTCAGCATCCTGAACTCCTACTTACTCTCCGACCGCGAGTTCAACTTCTCGCCGCAGGTTCTCAATAAGCTCGGCTATTCCGAGTGGGCCGGCTACGGCTATGTCGGGTGGGAGGGCTACGGGAATCTCCCCGTCTGGGCCTACAATCCTCCGCAACGCCATGATTTCCCGATTGTCGATGATATCGGCAACGCGCAACGTGGCGCCATCGACTACGCATTTTCGCCGACGGTGCTCGCGCGGCTCGAACAGAACCCGCTGGAATCGATCGGCCCGACGATGACGCTCGCCGATCTCTTCTCGTGGATGCAGGGCGCGGTGTACCGCGAGCTGGGGTCGCCGCATCTGCACACCATCTCGCTGCTGCGTCGCAATCTGCAGTCGATCTACGAAGGCAAGCTGATCGCCCTCGCTACCAAACCGCAGCCCGGAACGCCGCCGGACGCGCAGGCCTTAGCGCAGTTGGAGTTGCAGCGGCTCGCGCGTTCTGCTGGCGCTCGCGCGCGCAACGGAGGTCTCGACGATGTAACGCGCGCGCACCTGGCGACGCTCGCGCGGCGTGCGAATGCCGCTCTGCACGGGAGGCTTTAGCGGCGGCGGCGCGAGCTGCTGTAGACCTTACGCGGCTTCGGGGCGACGGCCGGAATTTCTGGAAAGAGCGGGTTGATTTCGCGTTCGAGGCGACGACCCAGCGTGTATTCGATTTTCAGAATGAGCGGCTCTTCATCGGCGGAGACGAAGGTGATCGCATCGCCGCTTGCCTTCGCACGGGCGGTGCGCCCGATGCGGTGAACGTAATCCTCGGCGATCAACGGCACGTCGTAATTCACGACGTGCCCGAGTTCGACGATATCGATTCCGCGAGCAGCGATATCGGTCGCGACGAGCACGCGAATCTTCCCGCTTTTGAGGCTCTCAAGCGCGCGCGTGCGCTGCGCCTGAGAACGATCGCCGTGAATGAGATCGGTGGGAATGCGGTGTTTGCTCAGCGCTGCGGCGAGGCGATTGGCGCGCGACTTCGTGCGCGTGAACGCGATCGCGCTGTAGATATTGTTGTCTTTAAAGAGCTCGAGCAAGAGTTCGGTCTTCTTCTCCTGCGGCACCGAATAGATGCGCTGCGTCAACATCTCGATCGGCGGATGCTCCGCAGCGAGTTCGATGCGCACCGGGTCGCGGAGAATCTCTCCGACGAGAACCGAGATCGCCGAAGGCAGCGTTGCCGAGAAAAAGAGCGTCTGGCGTTGCTCGGGAAGCGCGCGGAGCAGCCGACGAACCGAGGGAAGAAAGCCCATGTCGAGCATGCGATCGGCCTCGTCGAGCACGAAGGTTTCAATCGCGCCGAGCCGCACGTCGCCGTTGCTGAGATGATCGAGCAGCCGCCCCGGCGTCGCAACGATAATCTCGGTTCCGGAGGCGAGCGCCGCGAGCTGTCGGCCGAACGAGACGCCGCCGTAAATTGCGGCGACGCGCAGCGTGGTGTGGCGCACCAGGGCACCGAGATGGACGGCGATCTGCTCGGCGAGTTCGCGGGTCGGCGCGAGGACGAGCGCGCGCGTGGTGCCGCGTGGGCGATCGAGCAAACGCGCGATCAGCGGGAGACCGAATGCCGCCGATTTGCCGCTGCCGGTCTGGGCGCTGGCGAGGACATCGCGCCCGGAGAGCGCGGGTGGAATCGCTTGCAGCTGAATCGGGGTCGGTTCGGTGAAGTTGAGATCGGCGACCGCGCGCAGCAACGCCGGGGACAGGCCGAGTGAGTCAAAGGTTTGCATGAATGTCGATACTTTCGAGCGTGCACAAAACGATCGCACGATATGTCGAAAGCTCGGCGCGGGGTGAATTTACCCCAGCATGACACGAGGGAGCACCTTCCGTCAAGCACTTTCGCCTCGAACGTGCCCAAAAACAACTTATCGATCTCGTTGGAGCCCTAACGTCGATTTTCCAACGTGCGAACGGTTCCATGAATGGCGTTCGGGTCACCCGTAGGGAGCAAACTGCGAATCTGCTCTGCAAGGGCGTCGAGATTTACCGAACCTTTCTGCAAGATTCGTGTGGTGCGCCCGGCAAGACGCTCGGATTCAGCGGGGGTAACGTCCTTTGCCGTCAGCACGATGATCGGCACCGAGCGCCAGTTTTCGTGTTGTCGAATTTCGGCTACGAATTCAAAACCGTCCATCACCGGCATCGTCAAGTCGAGCAAAATGATATCGGGCGGCGCTTCTTCCATCCGCTCCAGCCCGATTTTCCCATTTTGCGCTTCGATTACCGACCACCCGCTCTTCTCCAGCATGCGACGCATCATCGCGCGGGTCGTTGCATCGTCCTCAACAAGCAGCACGGTCCGATTGCCTCGATACTGCTCGAGCACGGCACAAAGTTCGTTTTGGTCGACGGGTTTGGAAAGATAGTGGGCCGCGCCCAACGCATAGGCCATCTGGGAATCTCCCAATACCGAGACCATGATGACGGGAATATCGGCGAGTGCGCTGTCGGCTTTCAAACGGCTGAGCGTCGCCCACCCGTCCGTACGCGGCATAATTGCGTCCAGCGTAATGATCGAAGGTTGAAGATCCGCGGCTACCCGAAGCGCTTCTTCGCCATCGTTCGCCGTCGCGACCCGGTAGCCGCATTTTTCCAAACTTCTCTGCAGCATGTCGCGCGCCGTCGGGTCGTCGTCGACCACTAACGCTAACGGACGGGAAACAGAGCTCTCCTTTCGCTCGTCCCCGGAACTCGCCGAGGACGCCACGGTCATATCTTTGGCAACAACGGGAAGACGCATCGTAAATGTGGAGCCCTTACCCAAGGTGCTTTCCACGAATACATCGCCGCCCATCAATCGGCAGAACTTACGCGTGATGGCAAGCCCAAGGCCGGTTCCACCGTAGTCACGCGCGATTGAAGAATCGGCTTGGGAAAATGCTTGAAACAGCTTACCGCACTGCTCCGGCGTCATGCCGATGCCGTTATCAGCGACGACGAAATCAACCCACTCTCCATCGCGGGAGACGCGCAGATGTATGGTGCCCCCTTTGGCGAATTTGCAAGCGTTGCTGAGTAAATTGAGCAACGATTGCCGTACCTTCATGAGGTCGGCCTGGATCGGTGGAATATCCGGCGAGCAATCTACCGCCAACGTATTCGCGTTTTTCGCCGTTAGCGGCGTGACCGTGGACACGACATCGCCGATCATCGCCTGAACGTCAATCTGTTCGAGGCTAAGCGTCATCTTGCCGGCTTCGATTTTCGATATATCCAGGACTTCATTAATCAACCCGAGCAAGTGCTTTCCGGCTGAGCGTATTTTGTTGCTGTCGTCAACCATACGAGCCTCGCCCATCTCTTCTAATTCCTCGGCGAGCATCTCTGAATAACCGATAATTGCGTTCAATGGGGTCCGCAGTTCGTGGCTCATATTGGCCAAGAAAGTACTTTTAGCTTTATTGGCTTCCTCGGCGCTGCGTTTTGCAACGGTGAGTTCGCTTTCGATGCGTTGCCGTTCGGTTAGGTCGTGGATGATCTCGATGGCACCAACTTTTTCGCCCTCTGCCTCGTAGAGAGCGCGCGCGCGCGCTTGTATGTAGAGTTTATGATCGATGAAGGGAAAGTCAATTTCGACCTCTCCCGAGAGAACGCCGCCGCCTTCCCGACGCAGCCACGCATAGCTTTGCGCGAGTTCTTCATCTGGTTTATCGATCAAGTCGATGACGATCGGGCGGCGCTCACCGTAGAAAGGAATCGCGTACTCGTGGTTGCCTTTCCCAATCATTTTTTCAGCTTCCACGCCCGTCATCGCCACCAAAGCTTTATTCCATGCTACCACTTTACCATCGTCGTCGATAACGAAGGCCGCATCCGGTAAAGCATCGATCACACCGGAGAGTCGAAGGTTCGACGACTCGGTTTTCATTTCTGCTCTCCGGCGCTCCGTTTGGTCGCGTATGGTTTCGATCGCGCCGATGACTTGCCCGCGCGAATCGCGTAAGAGTGCGGCGCTGCCTTCAAACCATATTTCTCGATGCGGCCACCGAATATATCCGTCGCCGAGCAATGCATCACCGACGCGTCGAACGTGATGATATTTTAATATTTCTTTTTCCTGAGAAAACAACAAGTCGATGAGAATCGGTCGCCGCTCTCCATAGAACGGAATCGCGTACTCGTAGTTCCCTTTTCCGAACATATCCTCGGCTTTGACCCCGGTCATCTCTTCGGCAGCCCGGTTCCATGCGGTGATGCACCCTTGGGTATCGATCGCGAATGTTGCATCGGGTAGATTGTCGAGGATCGCGGCAAGAAAATATCGTTGTTCTTCAAGCTCCGCCGCCGCCTGTTTGCTTTCGGTGATGTCGATCATCCAAACCAAAAGCCCGGGTTCGCCGTCATAATCGCCGGGTAAGAAACTCGCGGAGATGTCGCGGACTTCGGCTCCCCCGGGAGCGTACATCTTCATTTCCACATCCCGAACGATGCCCCCGGCGGCGATGCGCGCCGCTATCGCATCGCGCTCTACGGGATCGACGTAGAGATCGCGACTCGACGCGCCGACATGCACGTTGATAATTTCATGTAGCCGCACGTTGGCAAAGCGCACGACGCCGTTTGTTGAAATCCCCACTCCGACGGGGGCGGTATCGAGGATGGATTGCAAACGTCGGAGATCCTCGACGGTCGACATATCTTATGCTCCTTCCGCGAGAAGGAAGGTTTCCAACTCGCCCTTGCCCTTGATCGTTATGAGTCCCCGCGATTCTAGTGGGAAGCGCCCCGCTAAGCGGCGCGCCGTCTCCGCAGATAGGTGAATGCGCCCGGGAACGCCGTGAGATTCCATCCGAGAGGCAACGTTGACGGTGTCCCCCCAGACATCGTAGGCGAACTTGTGGGAGCCGATGACGCCCGCCACGACCGGCCCCGAGTGGAGGCCGATGCGGATGTTAATAGCATGACCGTCGATGTTGCCGATCTTGCGTGTGGCCTCCATTAACGCGCATGCGAATCGAAGGCTTACTTCAGCGTGATCGACTCGGGGTTCGGGGAGCCCGGCTGCGACCATGTAGGAGTCGCCGATGGTTTTTATTTTCTCGATGCCGAACCGTTTTGTCTCTTCGTCAAAGGCGGAGAAAAGTTGATTGATCCCTTCGACGAGCCTCTGAGCCCCGATCTCACTCGACATGACCGTAAAGCCGACAACATCGGAGAAAATGATCGTTACATCTTCAAAGCGATCGGCGATCTGTAATTCGCCGTCACTCATTCGTTTGACAATTTCCGATGGAAGAATGTTTAGCAACAGTTTCCCGCTCGTGCGCTTTTCTTCTTCGATTTGTTTCAAGTACGAACGTTCCCGATCTTGCGCTTGTTTTCGCTCCAATAATGCGTCAACGCGAACTGAAAGCAGCGTCGCGTTGACCGGTTTCGGAAGATAGTCGTCGGCGCCGGCCTCGATGCAACGAACGACCATCTCCATTTCGTGGAGGGCCGAAACCATGATCACCGGGATCCCGGCGACCTCCGGACGCACCCTGATGCGAGCGAGCACCTCGATACCGCTCAACCCCGGCATCATCAAATCGAGCAGCACGAGGTCGAACGCCCGTTGCTCCATCGCGGCCAACGCCTCGTAGCCATCACGCGCGATTTCGACGCTATGCCCCTCTCTGTGAAGCCTTCGCGATAGAAGCTCGCGGTTGGACTCATTGTCGTCGACCACGAGGATATGCCCCGGCTGCGCCTTTCGTCGAATGCTCTCGGAAAGAGGGCGGATCACCGTTTCGAGGTGTTCGACCATCGTCGACGCCTCGGCCTCCGGCATTGCCTCCACCGCGCTCCGTTCGATGCGAGTGAAATCGACGATTGATTCAAGCCGACTCAATAGTAGGGTCGTTTCATCGAGTAACTTCGAAAGATCGGCGACCAGGGCCGGCTCTAACGCATCTTCGATCAACATTTCGCTATAGCCCTTGATCGCATTGAGCGGGGTGCGTAGGTCGTGTCGAATGGTGGATTGGGCGCGGTCGAGCTCCGCTCCGTCGAGCAGCGCAACGCTTGAATCCTTGTCTAGCAATCGCCCCGAGAGATCGTAGAGTTGTAACGCCGATGCGTTGATGCGCCCAAGGTCGGATACCACCTCGTCGCTGCGACCGTTCGTTTCATCGCACAGGATCTCGCAGTAGCCGACGATTGCGGAAACCGGAGCCATTAACTCTTGGCGTATGTGCGCCATGAGTGCACTGCGCCTCCAGCGATGATCTTCTTCCACGAAACTATAACCGAGGCGTCGTAGAATCCAGCAATTTTTCGATTTTCTCGAGAAGCCGCGGCAGCTCGATCGGTTTTGTATCGTAGTCGTCACAACCGGCTCCGAGCGCCCGATCGAGATCCCCCGTCATCGCGTGCGCGGTTAACGCGATTACCGGAATATTTTTTAAGTCGTCGTTGGCTTTTATCCGACGCGTCGCTTCCCAACCATCGATCTTCGGCAAGTCCATGTCCATCAAAATAATGTCCGGCGCCTCGGAGCTCGCCATCGCAACGCCTTCTTCACCATCGACGGCCATGACGACGTCGTAGCCCTTGCGCAGCAACCGCCGCGAAAGCATATCTCGATTCATTTCGTTGTCTTCAATGATGAGAACTTTCACTTGCGTCACTCCCTCGGTACACGGTCGATGTAGGCGATCGCTATTGATGCGAACAGCATTTCTAATAAAGTAAAAAAACGACGTATCCGAAGCCTGCCTCACGCGCATGCCTCTATTTCGGCTATATGTCGCACGCCAAACGCCTTCCCTACCGATCCGATGGAACCGCACCGAAAACCAGTACGTTTATCACAAAATCCCTGAGTCAACTATATTGCTTTCTATGGTAAAGCAGCACCCTTCACCCGACGCACGGAGCGAAAGGTGCCCCATACCGGCCCGCGAGAAAACGTCGCATGCAGTCCCGTCGATGCCGCGGGAGCCGCGCCGAATCGAGCGTCACCGCTACGGCGCAGCAGTTGTGAAGAGACTGACAGGCGCCCAATAAAGCAGTCCGCTTTTCGAGGCAAAAATCCGGGGGCCTTGGTCCCGAAAGGAACTGCCTTGAGAAAGTCACGTTTTACTGAAACCCAGATCGTCGGCATCAGCAAAGAATCCGAGGCCGGCGCGAACATGAAGGATCTGCGCCTTAAACATGGCGTCAGCCCGAACACGTTTTACAAATGGAAAGCAAAATACGGTGGCCTTGAGGTCGGCGATGTCGCGAAGTTGCGCGGGCTCGAAAACGAAAACCGGCGACTGAAACGTACCGCTGGGGCATCGCGCCGAAAGAAATCGACCGATACGTAAGTCAAGCCACCTGATCTCTAACCAAGACTCCTCAGCGAAAGCGGGCCGGCTTCAGGCGCGCTGGATTCGACCCAGTTCGCCTTGCTCAGGTCCGCAGCAATCGGGGACATCTCTGAATTGCTAAGCGGGGACATCATCGTCGTATTGCGTTAACGGCACTTTCGCCCGGAGGTCGCCTCACCGGAGCGCGAACATGCAGCCAATCGACGAGGATCCACGCGCCGGCGGCGATGCCGAAGTTCTCCGCAAACTCCGTCCAGTTCCCCGGCAGGTGGGGTTGCGTGACGATCTGCGGTAACCAGACCGCGAGGCCGAAGATCGCCAACATCGCGGTAAGCAGCTGGAGCGCGAGCAGGCGTAGGATCCCGGTGAGAATCGCAATCGCCGCAAGGGCAAACGCGATCGTCGTGAGGATCGTCCAGAACATCTGGCCCAGCGGCATCCACGCCGGCACGAGCGAGGCGGTGTATTGGAGGTAGACGACCTGCGCGATTGCATAGGACGCCACGCAGAGCCCAAAGAGTAACATCGTCCCGCGCACCAAGCGTTCGTTCGGGATTTCACCGGTCCGCTCGACCAGAATCAACGCACCCGAAATAATGCCGAGCACTTCGAAGATGCCGATCCATGCGGCGGGATGAACGATGCTTCCCGGAATTTGCAGGAGCACGAAAATGCCGAGTGCCACGGCGATCGCCGCGGCACCGAGGCGCATCGTCGTGCGCAAGATCACGAGCGTGCCGCCGACGATATACGCGATTCCCAAGCACACCAGCACGATCGTATGGAGCCCGCCGTCACCGAGAACGAGATGTTCTTCCGATGGCGTCAGGCGATGCCAGTAGAGTGCGGCGACGCCGAAGAGCAGCATCGAGAGCCCGAGTACGCGGAAACCCCAGTCTTTTTTCATCGCACGGACCTCCACGGCTTCGGGTCGCGCCCGGCAACTCGACCGCGACCGAGAGCCTTCCCTTCCGATTGTCGGCGCTGCCGAGGAGTCCTCTGCGTGAAGACCCATTCCGAGGCGGTCGTGAGGCGCGCGAAGGCCGTTCGAGCTAAGGCGGCACGATGCGCGGCGGGATTCCAAAATACCGAACCGAACCGAACGGCATGAAGAAGCACCTCTCTCTCCTGTTTCTATGTATTTTCATTGTGCTCGCGCCGAGCACAGCACGCGCTGCAACCGGCACGGAGTTTATCAACGCGGTGCGTTTGTTCGTCAGCGCCGGCCTAGCGAACGCTGACTCGAACTTCGCTTTGCTGCGCGGCGCGCCGATCCAAGAGCCGCTCGGCACGCACTTTCACGTGACCACGGCGTTCGGTGCATTTCTGCCGGATTGCCATATCTCGGGCTACCTACCGCCGAGTTTCCCGACGGGAAAGTGGGTGCTTTCGTGCAGCTCGCCGGGGCTTGCGGCAAGCAATGCCGGCCTGCTTCGCAGCTTGGCGTACACGGGTGTGATTCGAGCGTTGCCGCTGTGCTTCACGCGAACCCTCGATCCGGTGCTTCTTAACGGTGAGGATTTTCGCTGGGATTGTCACCACGCCACGCATGGAATCTCCGTCGACGTAAGCAGTTTTCCGACCCACGACGGCTACATCAGTTTTCTCTTAGAGGTGTACAATTATCTCGGCGCACCGCCGCCAGCACCGACCACGATCGGCTCCTCGCCTGCCCCTTCGCCGACGCCGATTAACATCACCGTCGTGAAACCCGTGCCGACCGTCGATATGGGCGGCGTCCAGGTCGCGTACGCGGATTATTTATCCCTCGTCTTCGCCGAACAAGCGGCGCTGCTCAAGGGCAAGTCAGGGCCCGTTCATGCCGTTGAGATTCTCAAAGGCGGCGATGAAATGCCGCCATCTTTTCCGTATTGGGCCTATGTCGGCAAGACGACGCAAAACGGGGTTTCCACCGTCACGACGTGGGTCTGCGGTAATTTGAGCCCACCGGAGCAGCGGGCGGCGATGACCGACGGAACGCTGATGGGGCTGCTGGACTCGGGGCTCGGCGGCCCGGCGCTGCAAAAGGCGTTCGCCTCAGCGAGCGCCGCCGACGCAGCGCTCGGCCCGAACGCCGCCGATCCGTTTGCCAATCGGCGTCGACTCGTTCTCGAAATTGCCAGGTATTTCTCCTAGCCGTCAACCCGGCGTGAAATCGCCGTCGCGTCGCGAAGCTGCTGAGAAGCAGCGTTCGCCGCGCGTTCCCTCCCCGGTGCTACACTCGGGGTATGACCGCACCTGAACGGACTGCAAACGCCTTCCTGACCGAGCTTTTCGGCCTCACCGGAAAGGTCGCCGTCGTGACCGGCGCCGGAAGCGGCATCGGCCATGGCATCGCGCGCTACTTGGCGGCCGCAGGCGCCGAGGTCGTCATTGCTGACCTGAACCTCGAGGCGGCTGCCCGGGTCGCCGACGAGCTCAACGCCGCTCGCCCCGAGAGCGCCCTCGCACTCCGCACCGACGTCAGCGACGAAGCGAGCGTCGAAGCGACGATGCGAGCCGCGCTCGAACGGTTCGGGCGAATCGACGTGCTCGTCAACGATGCCGGGATCTTTCCGACGACGCCGATCGCCGAGATGACGCTGCACGACTGGGAGCGCGGTAAGCGTCCTCTGAAGGCCGTCTTGACGACGAGCAAGCCGCGTGTTGAGCCGGCGATCGGCTCTACGCCGGAAGTGCGAACGTCTCGGCGCTGTCGGTGATCTGCATCGCTTCGGACGACTTCAGATTCCATGGCAACAGTTCGGCGATGC
>JAJYRI010000124.1 GCA_021794175.1 bacterium | reverse complement strand
CGCATGGCTTCCGGCAACGAAACCGCCGGCCGCGCCGCCGAGTGCTTTTCCGAGCGTCCCGGTGATGATATCGATCTCCCCGGTCAAGCCGAAGTGTTCGATCGTTCCCCGACCGGTCGCTCCCATCACGCCGGTGCCGTGCGAATCGTCGACGACGCTAACCGCTCCATACTTTTTGCAGAGGGCCACGATCGCCGGAAGATCGGCGACCGAACCCTCCATCGAAAAGACGCCGTCGGTAACGACGAGAATCGGCGCGCAGCCGTGCGCTGCCTGCAGCTTCGCTTCGAGATCGGCCATATCGCCGTGTTTGTACACGCTGCGCTTCGCCTTATTGGCCAGGCGCACGCCGTCGATGATCGAGGCATGGTTCAACTCATCGGAGATAATCGCGGACCCTTCGCCGCAAATCGTTGCGAAGAGCCCGGTATTCGCGTTCCAGCACGAGACGTACGTAAGCGCTGCCTCGGTGCCGAGAAAGCCCGCGATGCGTTCCTCCAATCGGCGATGGATATCGAACGTTCCGCAAATGAACCGCACCGAAGCGGTTCCCGCACCGTAGCGGTCGAGGCCCGCTTTCCCGGCCGCGACCACCGAGGGCTCGTCGGAGAGCCCCAGATAGTTATTGGAGGAGAGGACGATGACGTCGCCCGCTTCTTCCATATGGACGCTCGGCGCCATCGGCGTGGTTATATGTCGAAGATGTTTGTAGGTGCCCGCCGCCTTGAGCGCGTCGAGTTCTTTCTGTAGCGCAGCATCGAAAGCGGCGTTCATTTCTTTCCTCCGGTGAGATCGAGAACGATTTTTGCGGCTTCGCCGCTGTGCATGAGTTCGAATGCCCGGTCGTACTCTTCGAACGGCAACACGTGGGTGATGATGGGACGGAGATCGACGCGTCCGCTCTTCACCAGCGCTTGCGTTTGATACCACGTCTCGAACATTCGTCGGCCGTTGATGCCCAGCACGGTGAGACCTTTGAAAATGATGCGCTCGGCAAGATTGATGTTGATGCTGTCGGAGGGGATACCGAGCAACGCCGCGCGCCCGCCGTTGCGAACCATCTGCAAACCCATATCGATCGCCGCACCGCTCCCCGACATTTCGAGCAATACGTCGACGCCGTTGCCGCCGGTGCGCGCCTTCATCTCTTCAACCAAGCCGCTGCTGCGAGAATCGAAGACCGCGTCGGCTCCGAGACGTTTTGCCAGCTCGAGCTTGGCCGGATTGACATCGAAGGCGTAGACGCTCGCCGCGCCTGCCGCGCGCGCGACCGGAATCGCCATGAGCCCGATCGAGCCGACACCGGTAATCGCCACGCTCTTGGTGCTCACGTCGGCGGCCATAACGGTATGCACCGCGTTTCCGAGCGGATCGAAAACGGCCGCGAACTCATCGGGGATCGCGGGGTCGAGCGGCCATACGTTGTATTCGGGCATCGAGATATACTCGGCAAATGCACCGTCACGATCGACGCCGATAATCTTCACGCGCTCGCAGATATGCGCGTCGCCGATGCGGCAGAGGAAGCAGGTTAGATCGGCGATATGCCCCTCGGCACTCACGCGGTCGCCGACGGCGACGGCGCGCACCGCTGCCCCGACCGCCGCGACGCGGCCCATAAATTCGTGACCGACGGTAACCGGCGGCACGATGCGATGCTGCGCCCACGCATCCCAGTGGTAGATATGGGCGTCGGTGCCGCAGACCCCCGCCTTCTCGACGCGAATGAGCACTTCGGTTGGGCCGATCGACGGAATAGGAAGCTCTTCGAGCGTAAAGCCCGGGCCGGCGGCACTCTTGCGGAGCGCATGCATGCTGTTTTTCATCTCTGGGGCCCTGGTATTCGCGCCGATCTATCGGCTACCTCGACGCGCGCAAAAAGAAGGGGCCGCGTCGCCGCGAGCCCCTTCCTTTTTCGAGCCGAAGTCGACGACTAGAAGTCGTATTCGACCTGCGCGCGGTTGTACTTGAAGAGCGGAAGGCCGCCGAACTGCTCCGTACGCTCGCCGTAGCGATCGCGGACGAGCCAGCCGTGATAGGCGCCCTTGCCGACTTTGTTGAGGTAGTAGAAAGCATCGACGTCGGTCTCTTGCGTCGGTGCGAGCCCGACTGCAGCGGTACCATCGGAGTAGAGCGCACGCGAAAGGATCGCGTGGAAGCGCTTGTTCGTCGAGTTGAACATCAGCGCGAACTTCACGCCCTGCCCGTAGGTACGGCGATCAACCATGCCCTGCGTCATCGAGGTGGTAAAGAACGGATCGGTGGCATACGAATCGGTATACGGCGATGCGAAACCACCGTAGTAGAGCGTCGTCGTGCCGGCCGCGCCGTTGCTCACGCAGTTATAGCCGTTGCCGGCCAAGAAATAGGGAACGCTGGTTGCAGCCGAAGTACCGGCCCCAACGAGCGCGTGGGCGGAGTTACAGCTAACGCCCGCCGGAAGAACGACGGTATCGCTCTTCGCCGGAACGTTGTTGTAGCCGACGGTGAAGTCGACGTTTTTCGTTAACGAGAGGCCGGCTTGAATGCCGTAGCCGGTCGCACGAATCTTCCCGATCAGCGCGTTGCCGGTGTCCTGTTCGCTACCGGCCTGCACGGCAACGAAGGGTTTGTACTTCGCCATGAAGCCCGGAAGGCTGTATTTCGCATCGAACCACGTCAGGGTGGCGATGTTGTTGAAGCCGTAGTAGTAGAGGTCGGCGGCGAGGCCCTTCGCGGCATAGCCGACTTTGGCGTAACCGAAGCCGCTATTGGTCATCGCGTTGTTTTTGCCGTTCGGATTGAAGATATTCCCTTCCGATCCCAACGACGGTGCGTCAACGTAATAGCCGGTCAGCAACGTCGAGTTCTCGAATGCCGACTGCGCGCGTCCTTCGAACTTCGAAAAGACCGCGCCCTCGAGGTTCCAGTTCTTGTTGAGCTTATAGGTAACGTCGCCACCCTGGAACGCGACCGGCTTCAGACGCGAATCCGAGCTGTTCGCCCACGGCGAATTGAAGACTTGGTTACCCAGCGTCGCGCCGAATCCATGCCCCTGATACTTGACGTACGCTTCGTAAAGCGTGCTCATCTGGAAATCGGGGAGCGTGTTGTCGGCGGCGATTCCCGGCGGTGCCGGAATGCACGCGTTGCCCGGCGAGGGCTGATAGTTCGCGGCCTGCGAACAGTTGCCGTTGAGCGGGTTGGCGTAGAAATACGTCGCTCCCAACGTGAAACCGCCGCCGGCGTTATACTCGCCATGCAAGCTAATGCCCGTGTTCCAGGCCGCTTGGTTCGGCCCTTTTTGGTGCGCACTTGCGTTCTGGCGCGTGAAATAATAGCTACGGACATAGCCCTTGTACGAAAAGCGGCTGACGGGCTTCTTGGATGCGCTCTCTTGGGCGACGATCTTCTTCTTTGCCGGTGTGTCCTGCGTTGCCGCCGACGCGAAAGAAGTTGCCACCATGAGAAGCATCGCAAGGGCCGCGCCGAAGCGCTGAATCATCTTCATGAATAATCCCCTGTGATTGGTGTATTTAAGGCTCCGGCTCCGAGTCTATCCCGGAAACGTTAAGGGCATCTTAACGGGCCGACCTCTAGGCTGCTGGAACTCGCCCAGCGGGCCAAAAGTTGCCGCGAAATCCTCGTCTCCCTAGCCGTAGCGGCCGGTGATGTAATCCTCGGTCCGCTTGTCCTTCGGCTTCGTAAAGATATCGGAGGTGGTGCCGCTCTCGATGAGCTCCCCGGAGAGAAAGAAGGTCGTGTGATCGCTGATGCGGGCCGCCTGCTGCATGGAGTGGGTGACGATGACGACGGTATACTCCCGCTTGAGATCCTCGATGAGATCCTCAATTTTGCTGGTCGCGATCGGGTCGAGCGCCGAGGCCGGCTCGTCCATCAGAATGACCTCGGGGTCGACGGCAAGGCAGCGGGCGATACAGAGGCGCTGCTGCTGCCCTCCCGAGAGCTGGAGGGCCGGCCGGTCGAGCCGATCCTTCACTTCATCCCAGAGCGCGGCGCTGCGTAACGAGCGCTCGGCGACCTCCAGCAGGTGCTCGCGCCGCTTCTCGCCGTGGATACGCGGGCCATAAACGACGTTCTCGAAGACCGTTTTCGGAAAGGGATTCGGACGTTGAAAAACCATGCCGATGCGATGCCGGATGGAGACCGGGTCGACATCGGGAGCGTAGATATTCTCGCCGTCGAGCAAGACCTCGCCCTCGACACGCGCGCCCGGCGTCAAGTCGTGCATGCGGTTAAGCGCGCGCAGAAAGGTCGATTTTCCGCATCCCGACGGCCCGATCAGCGCCATGACGCAATGCTCGGCGACGCCGAGCGAAGCCTTTTTCATGGCATGGAACTGCCCGTAATAAACGTCCACGTTTTGAACGATCAACTTCTCGGCGCGCTCGTCGCGCACGTCGACCGGCGACATCGTCGGAATCATATTCTCTCCTGCTCGCCGCCTTTATGCGACGCGGAGGGGCGAAATTCCGCGTTATGGCCGGATTAAAACCGAGCGCGCCGGCCTACTCGCGAGCGACGCGGAGGATCGGCAGCCGCACGACAAAGGTCGCGCCATGCCCGAGCATCGACTCGGCGGCAATGCTGCCGCGATGCGCCTCCACGATTCCCTTGACGATCGCAAGTCCCAACCCGGCGCCTCCGTGCTCGCCCTCGCGCGCGCGCGAGGGATCGCCGACGTAGAAGCGCTCGAAGATATGCGGGAGGCTGCGATACGGTATCCCATCCCCGCTGTCGCGCACGCGCAGCAACGCATCGGAGCCCTCCGCGTCGATCTCGACGGCGATCTCGCCGCCTGAAGGCGTATGCCGCAGCGCATTATCGATGAGGTTGACGAAGACTTGGGCGAGCCGGTCGGGGTCGGCCTCCAAGCGCACCGGACGGAGCGCCTTTACCTCGAGATTGATGCCTTTCCCGAGCGCAGCCGGCTCGAAGCTCGCCGCAATCGTGCGCGCGAGCTCCTCGAGATCGACTTCGCGGAGACGCAGACGAATATGCCCCGATTCCGTACTCGCCTGTTCGAGAAAACGAGCGACCAACTCGGTGAGCCGATCGACCTGCGCGAGCGCCTGCGGGAGAAAGAGCGCGCTTGCTTCGGCATCGCCGGAATCGAGCACCGTTTCGATCATCAGCCGAATCGACGAGAGCGGGGTCCGTAATTCATGCGACACGTTGCTGAGGAATTCGGTTCGCGCTCGCTCCAATCGCGCCACTTCGGTACGATCGATCGCAACGAGCACGACGCCGCGC
>JAJYRI010000123.1 GCA_021794175.1 bacterium | reverse complement strand
CTCTAACCAACTGAGCTACAGCGCCAGGGGATGGTGGGCACGGTTGGGATTGAACCAACGACCCCCCGCGTGTGAAGCGGATGCTCTCCCACTGAGCTACGCGCCCACGATACCCGGCGTCCGGGGATCGTTAGACGATTTCGGATGGTATCCTATCGCGATAGGTCTTGTCTAGCGCCTCTCCGGCAAATGCTCGGGGCAAATGCCGCCTCGATGTCGAAGCGACGGGCATGCTCGAAGGATTTCCCTTGATTTCGCGTTTCACGGTTCCGTTTGCCGATATCGATATGCTCCATCACGTCAACAATGTCGCCTATATTCGCTGGGCGGAGATGATGCGCGCCGAATATTTTGCGCGCGTTATGGGCGAAGCGATCGATGGCAATCATGGCATGATTCAGGCGAATATCTCGTTCACGTACGAAAAGCAACTCGCCTATCGCGAGAAGATCGCGGTCGGGTGTAAGGTCTCGCGGATGGGAACGAAGTCGTGGGATTTCTATTACGAAGTCTGGAGCGAGACGCTCGCCCATCGGGCCGCGCATGGAACGACGACCGTCGTAGCATTCGATTTCGAAGCGCAGAGAAGCATCGTCGTTCCCGATAGTTGGCGCACGGCGATTGCGGCCTTCGAGAGCGGCCCGCAGGTGCTATTTTCCTAGGCGGCGTGCGTTGCGCTCCCGGCGCGCGCGTTTATCGCGATACATACGATGGTCGGAGCGCCGCAGGAGTTCGGCGATCTCGGTTCCGTCGCGCGGTGCGATCGCCCAGCCGATGCTGGCGCCGACACGGAGCCTATTCCCATGCCAGGTCATCGGTCGTTCGAGTGAAGCGCGTACCTCCTCGGCGAGGCTCCGCGCGTCTTCCTCGTTCCCTATCCCACGAAGGATCGTGGCGAACTCATCGCCGCCGAGTCGTGCCACGCTGTCGCCGGTCCGGAGCCGTCGCAAAAGACGGCGTGAAGCACTCCGAAGCACCGCGTCCCCGGCCTCGTGCCCGAAGCGGTCGTTGATCGCCTTGAAACCATCGAGATCGATGAAGAGCACCGCGAGCCGGTCACCGCTTCGTCGGACGCGTCCGAGGGCATGCGTGAGCGCGGCGGCAAAGGCCGCTCGGTTCGGCAGGGTCGTGAGCGGATCGTGGTCGGCGCGGAAGCGCTCGCGATCGATCTGCTCGCGGAGCATGCGTTGGCGCAGCGCCACGGCGACGTAGGGGCCGAGGCTCTCGATTACCGCGGCATCCGCCTCATCGTAGGAGCGAAGGGCGCCGCTTCGCACTGCGAAGCCGCCGACGGCTTCATCCCCGATCCGCAGCGGCATCGCCATCGCGGCCGGCTCGTGCGCTTCGCGCGCGATCCCGTCGCGAACGACCGTCGTTAAGGGCTCGGCGGGTGATAGCCGTGCAAGGACGTTGCGCCGAAGTTTCCCGTCGGTCCAGGCAAGGCGCAGCCAGCTCTGCCCTTCGCGGAGGATCGCGACGACCTCCGTTGCTTCAACGAAGGTCGCCAAAAGATCGGCGAGGCTGGCAAAGACCGCCTCGAGCGTAATGTCCTCGACGAGCAGCGTCGACATCCGCCGGGCAGCCTCGGCGACCCGCTGGCGTAGTGCACTCATCGGAGGGTGACGTTCAAGGCGGGTGAGGAACGCTCCGCTCGCAGGGGCTTTGACGGGCTTCGGCGCATCTGCTATCCTGCGTTGGGCCTTTCGGGCGGTTAGCTCAGTGGGAGAGCGCTTCCTTGACACGGAAGAGGTCAGAAGTTCAATCCTTCTACCGCCCACCATATTGGAATATACGCTAAAAGGCGCCGATTCGTTCGGTGCTTTTTCGTTCGAGGTCGGGGCTGGATCCGGTCGGTTCGGCGCAGGGCGTTGACGGCCGCACAAGAAAGCGAGGCGCCATGACGGACTTGAAGCTCGCGCGCTGCTTGGCAGTACTCTGCGTACTGGCATCGGCGTTTCTCTCGCTCCGCAGCCCTGCGGTTGCCGCCGGAGCGACGTTACGAATCGGCTCGGATATCTCGTACGCGCCGCTCGAATTTTTCACGAAAGGGAACGCGGAGCCGCGCGGCTTTGATATGGATCTTGCGCGGGCGCTCGGTGCGCGGCTCGGTCGACCGGTGCAGATCGTCGATCGCCGCTTCGATTCCTTACTCGGCGACGTCGCCGACGGGAAAATCGATCTCGCTATTTCGGCGATCTCCGATACGCGCGTTCGCGAGCAGCAGGTCGATTTCGTCGATTATTTTCTCGCGGGCAGCGGCATGCTCGTTCCGGCGGGGAATCGCTACCATATTTTCTCGCTTGCGGCGCTCTGCGGGTTACCGGTCGACGTGCAACTCGCCACCTCGCAGGCAGCGGCATTACAGGCGCAAGCGGTTGCCTGCAAAGGCGTCGGGCTTGCCCCGATCCGCCTTCAGCAACGCGCGACCGACGACGCGGCGTTGAGATTGTTGCTCGCCGGGAAGAGCGACGTGCACGTTACCGATTTTCCCGTCGTTGCCTACCTTGCGCGCACGCTCGATGGCGGCAAGCGTTATGCGGTCGCGGGGCGGCAGTTCGATGTCGTTCCGTACGGCATCGCCGTTGCAAAGAATAACATCGCGCTGCGCCAAGCGGTTCAATCCGCGCTCGGGTCGCTTATCGCCGATGGGACCTACGATCGTTTGCTCAAGAAGTGGGGTCTCGGACAGGGTGCGCTGCGCTCGACGCCGGTGAACGCCGGAACGCTCTACCAACACTAAGGAGTCGATGGCGATGAGACGATTCATTGCAGCTCTCGCGCTCTTACCGTTTCTCGCATTCGGGCTTGGGGGAGCGGCCGGTGCCACGCAACCGTTACGTATCGGAACCGACATTTCACATCCGCCGTTGGAGTTTTATCGCCATGCCGGCGGTCGCGTCCACGGCTTCGATGCCGACATCGCGCGCGAGATCGCCAAACGTCTCGGGCGACCGGCTACGTTCGTGAACATGCCCTTCGGCGATTTGTTGCACGCGGTTGCCTCGGGAAAGGTCGATTTCACGATCTCGTCGATGTTCGATCTACCGGTTCGTGAGAAAGTCGCCGATTTCGTCGATTACTTTCTCTCGGGGACCGCGATTATGGTGCGTGCCGGGAATCCGCATAACGTTTTTACGCTCGCAGGTTTTTGCGGCCTAACTGCAAGCGCAGAGGTCGGGACGTTTCAGTTTACCGCGCTCAAAGAACAGTCGACGCGCTGCCGCGCGCTCGGGCTCGGCGGCATTCACGTGGTTTCGGTCGCGGGAGACGAACAAGGCGCCCGAGCGTTGCTCGCCGGGCGCGTCGCGATTCACATCGCCGATTTTCCGATCGTCAGCTACCTGGCGCGCACCGTCGGGGGCGGGAAACTCGTTGTCGCCGGACGCCCGTTCAATCAGATCCCCTATGGGATCGCCGTCCGCAAAGGGAATCTCGCGTTGCGGATCGCTATCGTCGGTGCGTTACGGGCGATGGTCGCCGACGGAACGTACGATCGGTTGCTGAAAAAATGGCACCTGCAGGCCGGCGCGCTACGCTCGATTCCGGTCGATGCCGGGAAACTCTACCAGCACTAAAACGTCGTCGGAGCATCGGCCGTAGGGCTGACGCTCCGGCAAAAAACGACGCGCTCTTTATCCGGCGAGGGTGCGGTGGAAGAAGTCGATGCTTCGTTTCCAGGCCAACTCCGCCGCGGCTTCGTTGAAGTTTCCGATGCCGCCGGGATTGGAGAAGGCGTGGCCGGCGTCATAGCGATGGAACTCATAGGGTACGTGCTTCTCGCTAAGGCGTGCTTCGATCGCATCGACGCGCGCGATCGGGAAGAACTCGTCGTGGAGAGCCCAGTGTCCCTGAAGCGGAATTTTTATCGAGCCGGGGTCTCCGGCCTCTTCGGGTGGAAAGCCATAAAACGGAATTGCCGCCGAGAACTCCGTGAGGTGCATCGCGCAGAGCAGCGTTAACGCTCCTCCCATGCAAAACCCAATGACGCCGACCTTTTTCCCATTTGCCGCCAGGTACTGCGCCGCGCCGCGCGCATCTTGCATCGCCGCGTCGGTAAAATCGAGTCCTTGCATGAGATGGTTCGCTTCGTCGCCGGTAGCGGCGACGCGCCCGCGATAGAGATCGGGAATCAGCACGCGAAATCCGGCTGCTGCCATGCGCTCGGCGGTGGAGATGATCTGGTCGTTCACCCCCCACCATTCTTCGAGCATGACGACTCCGGGTGCCGATTTCGGATCCGACGGCTCCGCGAGGTAACCGGGTGCCTTTGCGCCGTCGGGGCGCGTAAACTCAATCATCGATCCCATATTCAGTCCTTTCCAAACGTCCCTCGAACCCGCGTCGCACGCGATGAGGTTGCAGTGCGGCGGGGTTTTCCGGGGCGCCTTTGAATCCCCCGCATCGATGGAGCGATCGACGCCCGAGCCACGAAGCAGTCGCCCGCACGCCGAGGCAATCGACGAGCCCCGTTGGCATGCCTCTCTCGCGGCGATCGGCGCGTTGGTATTGTACGTTCTCTTACCGCAACGATTGGTCTTCGGTCCGGCATGGTTCGCGCCGATCGTCGTCCTGGCCGTCTTGGTGCCGCTCTCGGTCTTTGCTCCGGATCGCGATGACGAGACGCGACTCCATCGCGCTGCTTCGATCGTATCGATCGTGTTGTTGAATCTCTTCAATGTCTTGTCGGTGCTCTTGCTCCTCATCGATGCATTTTCGCATCATGCGAAGGGCACCACCGGTATTACCGGTCAACGATTGCTCCTCTCGGGCGCACAGATTTGGACGACGAACGTGTTGGTCTACGCCTTGTGGTTCTGGGAGGTCGACGGCGGCGGTCCGTGGCAGCGCAGCCAGGCACGAAACGCCTCGGCCGATCTCCTCGCGAGTTTCCTCTTTCCGCAGATGATGGTCGATGCGCGTCGGGTCCGTTGCGTCGACCCGGAATGGAAGCCGCTCTTTCTCGATTATCTCTACGTCGCATTCACGAACGCGCTGGCGTTTAGTCCGACCGACACCATGCCGATCACGAGGGCGGCGAAAATGCTCATGCTCGTCGAAGCGTCGATCTCGTTCGTCACGATCGCCTTAGTCGTCTCGCGAGCGATTAACGTTATTTAGAGCGTCGGTGGCTAGTGTCCTGAGCCGTAAGTCTCACCACATGCCCGCCGGGTCTTTTCCGCCGGGTGCAGCGTTGCTCATCGGTCACAATGCTACGGCATTGCTCCCTCTTCGCGCCTCGCCCCGCCGAAAAATCCCTCGTCGGATCATGTTGC
>JAJYRI010000027.1 GCA_021794175.1 bacterium | reverse complement strand
ATCGATCGGCTCCGCGACCTGGTTTTGCACGTAGGGGCCCGGGGCGGGTTCGCCGCTAGGAAGATCGTACGGGCGCACCATCTCGCCGCCGCGCGGTTCGATCCAACGCGCCCAATCCTCCCACCAGCTGCCTTCTTCTTTGGTGGTGGTTGCGAGCCAGCCGTCGGCGGTCTCCGCGCTATCGACGTGCGCTTTCGTCCAGTGCCAGCTCTTCTTGCCGCCGGGCGGATTGACGATGCCGGCGATATGTCCGGCGTTGGTCAGCGTATATTTTTTATCGGTGCTGCCGACGAGTGCGAGCGCTTTGAAGCTCGATCGCCACGGCGCGATGTGGTCGTTCTCCGCGCCCAGGACGTAGAGCGGCGTGCGAATCGTGCCGAGATCGATCGGGGTGCCGAGAATCGTAAACGCTCCCGGTTGAACGATCGCGTTGCGAAGGTAGCACGAGCGCAGATACTGCGAATGCATCGCGGCGGGCATGCGCGTGCTGTCGCCGTTCCAGGCAAGGATATCGAACGCCGGCGGTTGCTTGCCCATGTACCAGTTGTTCACGACGTAGCTCCAAATGAGATCGTTCGCGCGCATCCAGTCGAAGGTGCCGGCCATCTCGGTCGACTCAAGATATCCGCGTTCGTTCATCTTTTTCTCGAGGCGCGAGATCGTCGCTTCGTCGGTGAAGACGCCGAGATCGCCGGGTTCGCTGAAATCGATGAGCGTGTTCGTCGTGCTCAAACTCTTCACGCGATCGGCCTGCCCGTGCGCGGCGAGATAGGCGAGGAGAATGTAGGAGAGCGTTCCGCCGAGGCAGAGCGCCGCGATATTCGTCTGCTTCTCGCCGGTGATCGCTTCGATCGCATCGAGCGCGGCGAGCGGCCCGAGTTTGAGATAATCGTCCATCGTAACGTTGGCGAGGCTCTCGTCGGGATTGCGATAGGAGATCATGAAAGTCTGGTGGCCGTGGCGCACCGCCCACTCCACGAACGAACGCCCGGGCGCGAGATCCATGACGTAGTATTTGTTGATCCACGGAGGGCTGCAGAGCAACGGCGTCTTGTGCACCTTCGCGCTCTGCGGTTCGTACGCGATCAACTCCATGAGTTCGTTGCGATAGACGATGCGGCCGGGGGTGGCGGCGAGGTTCACGCCGAGTTTGAATTTGCTGGTATCGACCTGGCGCGGCATGCCCTTGTTGTTCTGCAGGTCGTCCATATAATTGGCGAGGCCTTGCTGCAACGACTGCCCGCCCGTCTCCATCGCCTCTTTGATGACGCTCGGGTTCATCCACGGCACGTTGCTCGGCGCGTACATGTCGATCAGCATTTGCATCGCAAAGCGGGCTTTGCGTTTGGTCATCTCGGGGAGCCGCGATCCTTCGACCAGCTGCATCGAGGCGCGCGCTTGCGAGAGATACTCTTCGAGCGTTCCTGCGAGCATCGGATTGTCGCGCCACGCCGGATCGGAGAAGCGCTTGTCGCCGTCATTCGGTGTGGCGACGGCGTCGACGCTCTCGCCGCTCATCCGCCGCAGCATGTTCATGCCGATGCTTTGCTGCGTCAGCGCCAGCGTCGTCATCCAAGTGGTCATACGCATGGGATCGCTCATGGCATCGGCGATCACCGCGCGTAGCGCGTCGCCGAGCGAGGCGGGATCGAGCCCGCTCATGTCGAGCGCGTATTGAAACTCTTCAACCGGAATCGAGCCGATCACATGAACATCCCCCCGTTGATATTGAAGGTCGCGCCGGTAATGAAGGCGCTCTTTTCATCGATGAGAAAACGAACCGTACGCGCGATCTCCGAAGGGTCGCCCATGCGACCGATCGGCGTCTGCGCGGTTGCTGCGGCAATGGCCGCTTCGGGCATCGCCGCGACCATCTCGGTTTTGATAAATCCCGGCGCGATCGCGTTGCAGGTGATGCCGCGCCCCGCCATCTCCAGTGCGACGGTCTTGGTGAGGCCGAGCAAACCGGCCTTCGCCGACGCGTAATTCGCCTGCCCGATATTGCCCGTGAGTCCGATTACCGAACTAATGTTGACGATGCGGCCGTAGCCTTGCGCGATCATCTGTTCGATCACCGCCTTGGTCATGTAAAAAGGCCCCGAGAGATTGATCTGCAGGACCTTATGCCAATCTTCGACGCTGAGTTTTCGCAACGTCTTATCGGCGGTGATGCCGGCGTTGTTGATGAGGAAATCGATGCGCCCGTGTTTGGCGATGACGTCGTTGACCGCCGCGACGCAACGATCGTATTCGCCGACGTTGCTTTCGTAAAAGACGACGCGTTCCGCGCTGCCGTTCAGCGTGCCGCGCAATTCTTGCGCGCGCGGCTCGTCGGCTGGAAGGCCGAGGATCGCCACGGTCGCTCCGTCGTCGGCGAGCAGCTTGGTCATCGCGGCGCCGAGGCCGCGTGCGCCCCCGGTGACGATGCCGACCCGGCCGACAAGCGAAGTGAGTGCCGCACTGGCGGCGGCAGCGGGGACCGTCGAATTGCTCATGCGCTAGGCTTACCTAGCGATGCAGTGGCCTCCTTTGCGCCAAACCTGAGCTTGACACGTTCGGCGCGCTTGCTTAGGATGAAGTAAGGATGAAAAGTAAGGAATTTCGAGCACGGTTAACGAGTAAGAATCAGATGACGCTACCGAAGGGGGTTAGCGCCCTGCTCAATGTGGGGCCGGGCGATAGCATTCGCTTCGAACTGGGAGACGATGGCTCGATCGTGCTGCTCCCGCCCTCGGTGAGAGAGCGCCTCGCGCCGCTCGTCGGGCGAAGCCGACGGGGGGGCGGAAAGTCGCCTGAAACGGTCGACGCGGAAGTCCGCGAGATGCGCGGCGATATCGAGGAATGATCGCGCTCGATACCAACGTCATCATCGATATTGAGGAAGGGAGCCCGGATAGCGCGGAGCGCGCCATGCGCGCGATCGAACGTGCGGGCGAACGCGCTGGGATCGTGATTTGCGGCATCGTCTACGCTGAACTCCACGCGCGTCCGCAGCATACTGCGAACGATCTCGACGAGGCCCTCCGTATGGCGCGCATCGCCGTGGATCTCCAGCTGACGGCCGATATCTGGCGGGAGGCGGGGCATGCGTACGCCGCCTTCGCTCGTCGCCGGCGCGCCGCCGGTGGCGACTCCCCGCGAAGAATTCTCGCGGACTTCGTCATCGGGGCGCACGCGCGCGCCGTCGGATCGCTCGTCACCCGGGACGCGGCGTTCTATCGTCGCGCCTTCCCCGAGCTTCGAGTCATCGCGGTCGACGAGCTCGAGGCGCCTCCGGATCGCTCGTGACGGCTCGTTTTTTGCCTCAAATGCGTCGGGGCAGGAACGCTTTAGATCCCCCCTTAACGAACGATACCGGCCGCTGAGGCGGCCCGAGCCCGTGGGGGGCGGTGCATCGGCGCGATTGCGAGTTATGGGCGGCTTCGGTTTGCGTGACCGTCCTCGCAAGGTATTTGATAAAGGGCACGTTTTCGGTGAATAAGGCGCTCGCACCAGTCGTTCTCCCTCGCTATCATGCTGGGCAACGCGTTCGTGTGCGCGGCGAGATATGGGATATCGATGCACCGCCCGCTGAACTCGACGAAACACAGGTTCTCTCGTTGCGCCACGCGCAGCAGCCGACCCGAACGCTCGAGGTCATCGCTGAAGTCGAGGCCATCGAAGTGTTGTCTCAGGCGCGTCTCGGCAACACGCTCGCCGATTATAATCGGTGGCGCGATTTTCACGCTGCATTACTCTGTACGATGAAGCCGCCGCCGGGCATGCTTGGCGGGTTAGACCAGGCGAAGCTCGCGACCGAGGATTATCAGCTTGTCCCGGTCATTCGAGCGTTCGAACGACCGCTGCAACGGATTCTTATAGCTGATGACGTAGGCCTCGGAAAAACCATCGAGGCGATCCTGTTGCTCCTTGAATTGCACGCTCGCGCGCGCGCCGACCGCGTCCTCGTGGTGTGTCCTGCTGGATTGCAGGACCAATGGGCCGACGAGTTGCGCGACAAGGCCGGCTTGGATTTCGAAATTTACGATTCGGCGCGTGTATTGGAGATTCGTCAGCAAGGCCACGTCGGACAGAATCCGTGGACCGCTCGCCGCCGTATTATCGCCAGCGTCGACTACCTCAAACGTCATGAAGTTAAACGCATGCTGCGCGACGTACCGTGGGATCTCGTCATCGCCGACGAGGCGCATTACCTCGCCGAATCGGCCGCAAACGGGCGTGCCTATCGTACCGAGCGCTCTCGCTTTGCCCAATTCATTGCCAAGCAAGCCGAGAGCCTCGTATTGCTGACCGCGACTCCGCACTCGGGCGATCCGCAGAGCCTCTATAGTTTGATCGAATTGCTCGATCCCTCGCTGGTAGCCGCACCGGAGCAAATGACGCGCGAACGTATCGCACCGGTTCTCGTAAGGCGCTACAAGAGCGACATCCTCGACGCCGCCGGGAATCCGCGATTCAAGGGGATCGACGTTCAAAGTATTCCGGTTCCATTCGCCGATGAACGCGAGCGCAAGCTCTACGACGCCGTCGTAAAATATTGTTGCCGTCGATGGAAGCGCGAGCGCGATACCGCGGTTGGTTTTGCGATGACCGTTATTAAGAAACGACTTATATCATCTCGATTTGCGCTCGTGCGCACGCTCGAAGCGCGCTTAGAAACACTCGCTGACCAACCCCTCGATCTCGATACGAAGCGCGGGTTACTCGGAGATTATCGGGCGGGCGCGCCGCTGACCGAGGCGCAACAGGACGAGGCCGAGCGCCAAGTGATCGCAGCGCCGCCTGAGGATTCCGAAGATAGCGCAAAAGAGCGCCGCGAGATCGAGCGTTTGCTCAAGCAGGCGCGCGAGATTCCCGAAAACGTCGATTCGAAATTTTCACGTTTGCTCGATGCGCTACGAGCGCTCAACGACGGCAGCGCGACCGGTCGCCCCGAAAAAGCCATCGTTTTCACCGAATTCCGCGATACGCACAGCTATTTGCTCGAAGCGCTCGCGCGCGCGGGGTACGCGCACGGCATCGTAACGCTGACCGGTACGATGTCTCGTGAGGAGCGCAGCAACCAGATCGAACGCTTCGCCGAACCAGAGACAATGCTGCTGCTGGCGACCGACGCGGCGAGCGAAGGACTCAACCTTCAAGAGCACTGTAGGGTGGTACTGCATTACGAATTACCGTGGAACCCCAACCGACTAGAACAACGCAACGGGCGCGTTTATCGGTGGGGACAGACGCGCGACGTTCTCGCGCGTAACCTCACCTATAGTGAGACCTACGATGCGCATATTCTCGACATCCTCATTGCGAAGACCGAGCGCATCCGTAAGGATCTCGGTGCGGCAAGCGACGTGATTGGGGTGATGTCGGCGCTGCCGTGGGAGACGCTCCTGATGTCGGGAGGCGGAGTGCTCGCAGAGGATGCGCCGGAAATCGCGCGCGTCGAGGAGCGGGTGGAGCGCGAGGTACGCGCGCAGACCGAGCGCGTGCGAAAGTGGCGTGATGCAGAGCTCGGGCCGACAAAGCCGTTCGACGGTGATGCCGCCGAACGCGTTGAGACCTACCGCCGTCGCGGTGAAGAGCGGCGGCTCGACCCGGCACGCCGGCAGCGCATCGTGGAATGGATCGTTCAGGCGTATGGCGGGTCGATTGAGAGAGGCGAGGGCGCGATCGTCGTCGATATCCCGCAAGCGCTGCGCCGCGATCTGCCGCCCCGCATCGATGCGGCGGTGTTTTCCTACGATGCAATTCCGGCAGGGCGCAAGGGCGTCGAGGTACTCGGCATGTTTCATCCGCTCCTCGTGTCGTGCGGTACGATGGCGCGCACCGCGCTCTATGACGGCACCTCAATGCTTGCCACCGCTCGCGTCGCCGCGAAAATCGCCAATACTGCGGCTGCGGGCGTGCTATACACCTTCGCCGCTCGTTACGGCCTCGGCGACGGTTCGACGCATTCCGAGGAAATCGTGCCGGTCTTTGTGCCACTCGATGCGCTGGTTTCGCGAGATCGCGAGGCCGATGAGGCGCTGTTCGCAGCGCCGTCGCAGCGCGGCACGCTGAAGCCCGATGCGCCGATCGTTCGGCGGCTACGCGATGCAATCCCCAATGGTGTCGCACCGGAAGCGGCGATTGGCGAAGCTCTTCGTCGCACGAGTGAGCGTGCCGGCGATTTCGAGCGAGCGGAGGCCGAGCGTGCTGCCGCGATGCTGGGAGAAATCGATGCCTGGGCAATTGCGAAGCGGGCGTGGCTGGAATCACAGTTGGCGGTTCCCGAAACGCAGATGGTGCTGGAGCTTGACGAAATGCACGCTCGCCTCGAACGGAGCGAACGCGAACTTTTTGAACGACAGCGCCGCCGCTTGCGCCAGCAACTGGAGACGCTCGACGCCACCGCCCACGACCGCCGCGAAAGGATGGAGCGGCGCGCGCGCGTGCTTCCGCCGACATCGGTCGATCTCATCGGTGCGCTGCTCGTAGTCCCGGCGGCTGAGGTCGTCGCATGATCGACGACGCAATTCTCAATGTTTCGCGCTTTATCGCCGATTCGTATCTGGCGCTTCCGGCGCTCCGTCGCGAGGTAAAGGGCGCGGTCGCGAGCGACGCGGAGATCGAACGACGCTATCGGGAGTTCCGGCGTCTCTGGCAGCGTACGGTGGTTGGGGGGCGCGTCGGCGAGCGCTCGACGAAGGCGCGCACGCTCGCCGATTTTCACGCGCCGTTGCTCGCTATTCTCGGCTTCGACGCACCGCTTCGCGGGCGCGAGATCGACCTCGATCCGGAGCGCGTCTCTCTATCGAGCTTCGGCGACGACGGGCGGGTATTGGTCGATCCTCTCCCCTATGGGCTCGCTCCCGACGACCGCCTGCCGGCGGGTGAATTTCGCGGAAGCGCGCAGCGCCGAATGGAACGTGCGCTCGCTGCGGCCGGAGCGAGATTCGGCTTGATCCTCGGTGGCACGCGTTGGCGTATCGTGCAACTCGATACCGCGAACGAGCCGCGCTATTTAGAGTTCGACCTCGATGCGCTTGCCGGCGATAAGATCGCCGAATTCGGCGTCTTCGCGACGATGTTCTCGCCGAGTTTTCTGCTTGGTGCAGAGCCGACGCTCGAGGCGCTATTGGAAAAGAGCGATGCGCTCGGAACCGAGGTGAGCGAGAAGCTCGGCCCCGCCGCACGGCGCGCGCTCGAGCTACTTCTTGAGGGCGTGCGCGCCGATGAGGCAAATGCTGCCTGGGTGCGCGAGGTGTTCGCCGAAGGCGAGCCGCTTCAGGGAATTCATCGCGAAGGAATCTACGTTTTATATCGCCTGCTCTTCGTGCTCTTCGGCGAGGCGGCGGTGCCGCCGGCGCTCCCGCTCGATAAGCCGCTCTATCGCAACGCGTACAGCTTGGAACGCCTGCGGCTCGCGCTCTCAGGTAATATCGATGAGTACGCGGAAAACGCGTATGGCATCTGGGAATCGGTGAAGGCGCTCTTCCGCTTGATCGACCGGGGAGCGACGACGAAAGAGTTCCATATTCCCGCTTATAACGGCGGGCTCTTTGGATCGGGGCGAGCGCCATTGTTGGACCGAGCCGCGCTCAACGATCGCACGTTTGTCGCGGCGCTTCGCGAGCTCACAACCGTCACCGTTGGTAAGGGCAAAAACGCAACGCGCGACCGCGTCTCCTTTCGCGAACTCGGTGTTGCCCAGCTCGGCGCGGTCTTCGAAGGGCTGCTCGACTATGAGCCGCATATTGCGGCAACGGATTTGTTTGAAATAGCGATCGGCTCGGGGAAGCAAAAGGGCATTTCGTATTTGCCGGCCTCCGCTATAGAAAAGCGCGAAAAAATGCCGGAGGCTCCGGCGAAACGCGCAGGCGAGTTCTACCTCCAAGCGTGGGGCGGCCAGCGTAAATCGACCGGCGCGTATTACACGCCGAAAGTCATCGCGGATTATCTCGTGAGAGAGGCGCTGGGACCGCAGGTTGAGGGGAAATCGAGCACGGAAATGCTCGAGATTGCGGTTTGCGATCCGGCGATGGGATCGGGCGGCTTTCTCGTCAGCGCAACGGAGTTTCTTGGAAACGCATACTACGAAGCCCTGGTGCGCGAGGGTTCGTGCGATCCTGAGAGCGATCGAGCCGACGTAGACCGCATCGAGGCGAAGCGCATCGTCGCCGAGCGATGCATCTACGGCGTGGACGTGAACCCCATGGCGGTCGAGCTCGCGAAAGTGTCGCTCTGGCTAACAACCCTTTCCTACGACCGGCCACTGAGTTTTTTTGACCACCACCTACGGTGCGGAAACTCTTTGCTCGGCGCACCGCTCCGCGACGAAGCCGGCGATCTTTCGGCCGCGCGCATCCAGTTCGTGCCACAAGCGGCCTTCAACAATGTCGACAGAGAGGCAAGGAAAGAGGAGAAGGCTCGGCTCAAGGCTGTTGCCGCACGCAACGCCGCGCAACTCCGCGTTATCGAACGAGGGGGTGGGGTAGGGATGTTCGGACTCGATCTCCACGCGCCGCTCCATGAATACGCGCAAGCGCGGCGTGAACTTTCCGCCGACGATCCAACGCAGTCAGCACAAGATGCGGTCGAGCGCATTCGCGCGAAGGAACGGCAGCTGCGCGACCTCACGCAAAACCCAGCCGCGCCGTTTTCGCGGTTAAAGGAAATTTGCGATCTCTGGATGGCGCCGTGGTTCTGGCCCTACGACGCCGAGGTCGATCCGCCGACCACCGACGACCTACAGTCACTCAGCGACGACATCTGGCAGCAACGCGAGACGCCTGATGCGCGTCGCCGTTTACAGCGCGAAGTCGCTGCGGTGGTCGCCCGCGACGTTCGCTTCTTCCACTGGGAGATTGAGTTTCCCGAGGTTTTCGAACGTGGCGGCTTTCACGCCGTAGTCGGAAACCCACCATGGGAGACGTTGAGTCCAAAGACGCAAGAGTTCTTCGCGAACTATGACCTCGGTTTTCGAGGATACGGCAAGCAAAAAGCTGTTTCCGTCATGAAACGGCTTCGCGAGCAAACAGCCGTTGATTCTGAGTACCGCCGCTATGTGCGCGAGCGATACCAACAGTCAAATTTCCTTCGCGAATCGACCGTCTATCCTTGGTGCACGGTGGACGGTGGGAATGTCGACTTTTTCAGAATTTTCGTCGAGCGGGATTTTGCCTCTCTTCGCCCGCATGCAAGCATGGGCGTCGCCCTTCCAAGCAGCCTCTACACAAACTCCAACTGCCGCACGTTACGCAGTTCATTAATGCGAAGTGGCCGCATCCGTGCGCTGATAGTGAATCAGAACGAACGCTTTGCTTTTCCAATTCACCACTCAATGAAAATCGTGCTCTTGGTGGCGGATCGCGGCGTCCCCACCGATCACATCAACGTGCTATTCGCTGTTGGTAAGGATCAGGACAACGAAATGAGGGCGCTTTCACTACGCGATCTCGAAGCAATATTGGCGGCGCCGACGGCGCACCTCTTTGATCTGTCGATTGAGTTGATCCGTGGACTTTCGCCCGATACCCTTGCGCTCCTTGAGGTACATGACGTCGCCGATGTCGCACTCCTCGAGCATCTCTGCCGCGTAGGAATACCGTTCGGCGATGCGTGGGAGCCGCAGTACTGCGTTGAACTTCATATGACCGGCGATTCGGATTTGTTTGTCGAGCGCGCGGAGTTGGAGCGAATGGGCGCGTCGTTCGATGGAATGCGCTGGCGTCATCCGGCCGAGGGTGAATTCTGGCCCGTCGTTGAGGGCAAACATATCTACCAATACGAGTTTCCGATCGGCGAATTCCGGTATTGGGTCAACGCAAAGAGCGCATCCAAGTTGCCAACGACAAACGGAAAGGCCACGAACGCATATCCGCGTGTGGTTTGGCGAAATGTGGCGAGCAGTACAAATGAACGCAGCATGATTTCGGCGATTGTCCCCGAGCGCTCGTTTTTAGGAAATTCCCTGCAAAGTGTCGCTGGCGGCGTCCTAAAGGCGTCGGTTATTCGAAACGTTGAGGCTCTTTTCAATAGTTTTGTTTTTGATTGGCAAGCCCGTATACGTGGTTCCACTAACCTAACACACGGAATTGTCAACGCCCTCATGGTCCCGAGTTCGCTCGGCGAGCTTGACCTTGTGCGCGATCAGCGTGAAGCGAGCGAAATTGCGGTGTTTTCTACATACAATATTCCATTCGATCTCGCCGAGCACATAATGCGAGGGTTTCCGTTACTTGATCAACTCGCGAGACCGCTCGATGGCGAGCGACGTTCGACGGTGACGCGCGATCTCGTACTCGCTGAATATGCGGCGAGCCTCGGGCACCCTAAGGCTGGGTACTACCGAGAGCGAGCAGATCGCGCGGTCGCAATGGGCGCCCGCCCTTTTGTCCCGGCAACCCGCAACACGGACGAGGAAGACGATGAAGCTTAGAGGAGGCTGGCAATGCCGGAGACGCTGAAAAAGCTCATCGAAGTACGAGAACTCGGGCCAATTATTAGTTTGGCTACGCATGGCGATGCGGAATGGCGTAAGCTCACCATTATCTACGGCCCGAACGGCTCCGGAAAGAGTACGATTTGCGCGATCCTACGATCGCTTGCAACCGAGGACCCCAGCAATCTTCTGGCACGACGACGTTTCGGGGCGAGCAATCCATCGCTTGTGAACTTGCTTGCCTCGGAAGGCGCCATTCGCTTCGACGGTGCTGCTTGGAATCGAGCGAACCCGGCCATAAAAGTCTTTGACGAATATTTCATCGATACGCACCTTTTTCTCGGCCATCGAGCAGAGACCGAGCAGCGACGCAATCTCTATCATTTAATAGTTGGCGCCGAGGCCGTATGCATCGCTCATGAAATCGAGGAGATCGATCGGGCCGGCCGGGAGGCCTTGGTTCGCCAACGTGAGGACGAAGCAAGAGTAGGTCAACTCTGCGGAAGTATGCATATTAACGAATACCTTGCCTTAGAGCCCGATCAGGGGATCGACGACGCCATTCGAGAAATGGAACAACGTCAACGCAATCAGGCTGATGCAGCTGCTCTCCGTGCCCAGCCGGAGCTGCTAAAACTAGCAATGCCGTCGAGCCCACGCCCGACCATCGACCTACTCGAAGGCCGTTGCGAGGCGGTTGATGCTGCCGTTGCAATGAAAATTGACGAACACGTCGAGCGTTTCGGCGTTCGGAAACCCTGGCTCTCGGAAGGGGCAAGTCATATCGTCGAGGGCGCGTGCCCCTTCTGCGAACAACAGGTCGGCGGCGCAGCTATCGTCGGAATTTATCGGCGCTTCTTCGACGTTGCTTACGGAGAATTCAAAGAACTCATTGAACGAGAGTTTCGTCGCATCTCGGAGATCTGGCCTCCTTCCATCGACGAGCATTTCAGCGAACGCTGTCGGCGAAATGAAGAGGTCGCCGCTGGATGGTCAAATCGCATAGAGGAACCATTTTTGCCAGGCCTTTCGATAGACGTGATCGCTGTCGGATGCCGTCGTCTTTCGGATGCACTTACACGCTCCCTCACCGAAAAACGGGAGAATCTGACGGCCATACCACCAAGCTTGCCAAATCTTCAAGAGCAGGTAGAAACCTACGAAAGCCTTCTTGATGAAATAGAGAGATACAACCGGGCCGTCGAAGAATTCAATCAGAAGATTATTCGTTTTAAGGAGGGTTTAACGAACGAGGATGCCGCAGCCCTTGCCCAACATCTCACACTGCTTCGAACCAAGAAACGCCGCTTCGATCCGGAAAGCGTGGCTGCGTGTGACGAACTAATCCGGAGCAGGACGGAACGCGCCTCCATTGACGCGCGAAAGGTAGAAGCGAAACGTCGTCTTGGTGCTCAAGAACAGCGAACGCTCGAGCGCTGTCAAGAAAGCGTCAATAGATTTCTCGAGGCGTTTGGTTGCGAGGCGCGAGTTGAAATAGCGAGAGTGAATCTCAACGGTGTGCCCCAATCGAAACTGCAAATTTGCGTGAGTGGCGGAGCGATAGAGATAGGCCGAGAGCCCAGCGGCAATCAGCCATCACTCAAGACGCTCCTCAGTGCCGGAGATCGAAGCGCGCTTGCGCTGGCATTCTTCCTTGCCGATCTCGATGGCGACGAAAACCTCGCGGACAGAATCGTTATATTCGACGATCCATTTACCAGCCAGGATTCCTCTCGTAGAGCATGTACGATTGAAAACATCAACCGAATTTCCAGGCTGGCGGCTCAGGTTGTGGTTGTCTCACATGACCTCGCGTTTGTCGCGGATCTTTGTAGATGTTCCGAGCCAGCGACGAGAAATGTATTGGAATTGGCTCGTCCCTCAAATAATCAACACCAGCTTAAGCAACTCGATGTTGACGAACTACTTCGCACGGATTATATGAAGCGCGTCCGACGAGCGCATGACTTCGTAACAACCGGAAGAGGAAACTCTTCCGAGATCTATGCCGATCTAAGACTGATTGCCGAAGAATACTGCCGGAACAGTCAACCACATGTTTTTCGTCACGACGAGATGCTTGGGTCGATGTGTGCAACGATCGAAAATGAGGGAGCGGCGAATCCGTTGTTTCCGAAATTGAACGAACTCGTAGAACTTAAGGATTTTGCGAACCCTGCACATCATTCGGGTCGCACGTCCTCGTTGGAAAACGACGCGACCCAAGTGAAGGCCTATACGCAGCGGCTCCTTCGCCTAATAGGCGCACTTCTTTGAAGAAAGGTATAGCGGCAATGCAATCTATGAGAGAGCGAGCCCTTCACATATTACGCCAGGGAACGGGGCGTTGGGCTGATGATTTTCGCGATGGGCAATGGGAAGCGATCGAAGCCCTCGTGGAGAAGCGTGAGCGCATTCTGCTCGTGCGTCGCACCGGGTGGGGAAAGAGCGTGGTGTACTTCGTTGCGACGGCGCTCCTCCGAGCAGCGGGCGCAGGACCCACGCTTATCGTTTCGCCGTTGTTATCTCTCATGCGAAATCAGCTCGAGGCGGCAACGCGAATGGGTCTGCGCTGCTACCGGATCGACTCGAGTAATCAGGATGAATGGGACGGAGCCTATAGGAAGGTGCAAGAAAATGAAATCGACGTACTTCTGATTGCCCCAGAGCGTCTCAATAACGTCAAGTTCCATGAGGAAGCGGGCGAGGCGCTCTTTGCGAAGTTGGGAATGCTTGTTGTAGACGAGGCGCACTGTATCTCCGATTGGGGCCACGATTTCCGACCGCACTACCGACTCATAGCGAACTTTGTCCGCTTTCTTCCAATGAGCGTACCGGTACTCGCAACTACGGCCACCGCTGATGGCCCCGTCGTCGCTGACGTGCGAGATCAACTCGGAGAGCAGGTGACGATAAGTCGCGGTCCCTTAGGCCGAGACTCCTTGCACCTCGACGCGTTTGTAGATCTTACATACACGGAGCGATTGGCGTGGCTTGCCGCTGCGATTCCCAAACTCCCAGGGAGCGGGATTATTTATACCCTGACGCAACGC
This sequence comes from bacterium, assembly GCA_021794175.1. Classification (GTDB taxonomy): domain Bacteria; phylum Vulcanimicrobiota; class Vulcanimicrobiia; order Vulcanimicrobiales; family Vulcanimicrobiaceae; genus JABEUX01. The sequence goes on along the minus strand of JAJYRI010000027.1, from coordinate 14,805 downwards.
GATGCGAATCTCGTAGCTGACTGGTTAATGTCCCGCGGAATTGTGGCTGCCGCATATCATTCAGATATCGAAAACAACGAGCGCGAAGAACGCGAACAGGCTCTCCTGAACGATCATGTCAAAGTGCTCGTCGCAACCTCGGCGCTAGCCATGGGATTTGATAAGCCCAACATTGGCTTTGTCGTTCATTTTCAGAGCACGCAGTCGATCGTGCACTATTATCAACAAGTGGGGCGCGCTGGCCGCGCGGTCGATCGCGCAGTTGGTGTGCTCCTTGGTGGCGACGAGGACGACGACATTTTCGAATATTTTGTAAAGAATGCGCTCCCATCGGAAAGCCTCGTTGACGCGATCCTCGGTGCGTTGGGCGAGAGTCAAGAGGGCCTTTCGTTGCCGGCAATGATGGCCATCGTGAACGTTCAGAGAAGCCGTATGGACTCCGCGCTGGAGTTTCTTGCGCTTCAAACGTACTCCCCGATCAGAAAAGCCGGGTCACGCTGGGTACGGACCGCGGTGTCGTTCGAATATCCCGTGGAGAAAGCACGCAAGCTCGCCGAGCGCCGCCGTGCGGATCGCGCAGCGATGATCGAATATGCCAAGGCTCGTTCGTGTATGATGGCGGCGCTTGGACATAGCCTCGGGGACGAGCACGCCGCGCCCTGCGGTCGCTGTTTTGCATGCACCGGCAAGCATGTTGTGGAGGTCGGGAATATCGAGGAACTTATCATCGCGGCAGAAGATTTCGTAAATCGTCGAGACATTCGACTGAAAGCCAAAAAAAGGTGGCCTTCAGGCGGCCTGCCGATTTTTGGCTTTCAGTCGTATACGAATATCGCACCAGAATTACAGGCCGAGGAGGGACGATCCCTCGCGCTATTTCAGGTTGGTACGATTGGACGGCGCCTACGGAACGAAAAATACGAACAGAATCACTTTTCTAGGGAGAGCGTAGTCCAGGCGGCAGAACTTCTCCGGAAATGGGCGCCGCAGCCGGCGCCGGAGTGGATCGCCCCAATGCTTTCGACGCGTCACCCGCGCTTGGTGCCGGAGTTCGCTAAAGAGCTGGCTGCGGAAGTCGGCATTCGATACGTGGAGCCTTTGCGAAAGACGCGTGAAACAGAGCAACAGAAGGGCATGGAAAACAGCAGTTTTCGCGCCAAGAATCTCGACGGCAGCCTAGAAGTTATCCCATTCGAAGGAATGGAGCGGCCAGGCTTGTTTGTTGACGATATGTATGATTCTGGATGGACGGTCACCGTTGCCGTCGCTTTGCTACGCCAAGCCGGTGCGGGCCCGATCTATCCGTTTACGCTCTCGAAGGCCTCGGGCCGGGAATAAAAGGTGATCTCCGAGGCGCCTATTTCAGTGGATACGCAGAGCGCACTGTTGCTCTCGGCTTCACTTGGGAGACGTTCCAAGGAAGGGCCAATGCCGCTGACGACCGCGGAGTATCGCGAGCTCGTTGCTGCGCTTTTCGCAGAGGGACTGCGTCCCGGCGATTTGCTTCATGTCAATGCCGGGGCATCGATATCGGCGCTGCTCCGTCGCTTTCCCGATAAGATGCGGCAGCGAGTTACGCACGACCGCCTCGCACGCCTCTTAGATCGTGGCGGCCAATTAGCGTTTGCGCTAACGCGTTGGACCTCCGCCGGAATTTGGGTCGCGAGTCGTGCTGACGATAATTATCCATCGCGTTATAAAAAGAAGCTCGGGCGCGCGGCTCCTCCTCTGGTGTATGGGGTGGGGCCGGCCGCGTTGCTGGAGCGGGGGGGACTCGCAGTTGTTGGATCTCGCAAGCCGGACGAATCGAGTGAAAAATACACCGCACATGTTGGAACCTGGGCCGCATCGGCGGGCGTGCAGATCGTCTCAGGTGCTGCCCGCGGTGTGGACGAGGGTGCGATGCTATCATGTGTAGATGCCGGTGGAACTGCGCTAGGCGTCGTGGCGGAGAGTTTATTGAAGTTGTCGACGCGACGAGACTTTCGCGACGCCATTCTTTCTGGAAACCTCACGCTGATTTCGTCGTTCGATCCAGATGCGGGGTTTACCGTCCCGAATGCAATGGGTCGAAATCGGTGGATATACGCACTTGCAGATCGCGCGCTCGTCGTGGCCTGTAGTGAGGGACGTGGTGGCACCTGGGCTGGTGCGATAGAAGCGCTCAAACAAGGCGTTGCGGTTTTCGTGCGCACTGGGAATTTGGCGCGTCCGGGCAACGAAGCCCTCGTTGCGCGCGGCGCAATTCCTGCGCCCGCCGATCTTGCGGAACTCTGGAAATTCGATATGCCGGCGCCTCGGTCTTCCCGGCCGTCGGTGCCTTCGTTACTTCCGCTCTCGCCGATTCCACAGGACGGTGATGTGTATTCGTTCGTCGCACCAATGTTGTTACGCTTGTTGCTGGTGCCCGTGAACGCAAAACAGTTTGCCGCCGCTGCTGGAATTACGAAGTCGCAGGCCGACGCGTGGCTCGCGCGACTCGTTACCGAAGGTCGCGTGGAGAAGATCAACACGACCTACCGCGCTGTGACGGAGGCGACCCAGTCTAGCGACCAACCTACGCTATTCTAATTGTTTGTCACTAAGGAGCGCGCATGCAACCATTTCTCGTCGCGAATGACATTGAACGTCGGTATGGTGAATACATTCGGACGGCTTTCCCGTTCGCCGATCCAGAGCTCGCCGCGCGCCTTCGCAATAAAATAGATCACGAACATCTGCTCGGGACCGGCCCCATTGTTGCGCTGCAACAACCCTTTATGCCGGGCCCAACCGTTGCCGCGCTTCTCGCCGGTGGCGAGATTCATTCAGATGTTGCGAACATATTTGACGGCTTTCAACTCCACGCCCACCAAGCAGCAGCCCTGCGGCGGCTCTCCGAACGCGGCGGCCGGCGCAGCACGATCATCGCGACGGGGACGGGATCGGGAAAGACGGAGGGGTTCTTGCTTCCGATCCTCGACTATTGCGCGCGCCACCCCGGCGACGGCGTCAAGGCGCTGCTCGTATACCCGATGAATGCGCTCGCCAACGATCAACTCGAGCGCTTGCGTGGCTATCTTCATGGCACCGGCATTACGTTTGGGCGGTATACCGGCGACACGCCGAGCACTGACGGCGATGCGCACCCCGGCATTCTTGCGGCAGGAGAGCGATATCGCGCCGGCGGCCCAATCCCCGCCGAAGAGTGTTTCTCGCGCGACGCGATTCGCCGACGGCACCCGAATATTCTCATTACCGGGTATCGAATGCTTGAGTATTTGCTGGTGCGTCGTGAAGACCAAGCGATTTTTCGTCCTGGTGGGGGTGCCTCAAAACTCGCCTACCTCGTCCTCGACGAGATTCATACCTACGCCGGCGCGCTCGGTACGGAGGTCGCATGTCTGGTTCGCCGCCTCCGAGGCCACGTAGAGCGTTACGGCGATGCCCTGGCCTGTGTTGGAGCCTCGGCGACGGTTGGTGACGATCAGCAAGCGGCTGCGCTCGACTTTGCGAGTCGACTTTTTGCCGTTGAATTCGATGCCGACGCCCTCGTCCAGGAATCGTATGCGAATCCAGTCTCCGCTTCACGAGCCCTCGAATCCGTGGATATTTCGCAAAACGACATCGATGCACTCGCGGAGTCGGCCGCGGAGCCACTGCCTGCAGACCGCGCGCAGGCGCTCTTCGACGAATTGGACGCTCATCCGACGATTGTATGGCTGCGGCAGAAATTAGCCGAGCCACGCTCGCTCGACGACTTGGTCGGGGATCTCGTCGCCGCGCTCGGGCGCGACGGGGCGGATGCAGAGAACCGAGCCGCCGCACAACGACAGATCGCGTACTTTTTACTACGAGGTACGATGGCGTACAACGCCGAGGGAGCCTTACTTCGCCCCCGCTTGCACGTCTTTCACCGCGGAATCGCCGATGCGACGCAGTGCTTGCACTGTTCCGCATTGGTCGAAGGTGGGTCTACGGAATGCGCAGAGTGTGGCGCGCGCGCCGTTCCGCTGGAAATTTGTCGTCAGTGCGGCCAAGATTACCTTCGCGTCGCCGCCGATCCAGCAAGCGTTGACGGTGATCTAAAGCTACAGAGCCTTCGCGAGTTCGAGGTGCGTCGCGAAACGCGCGACGATCTCCGCCACGTGGCGCCGAGCGTTGTTCGGTTCGTCCGCCGAATTGTGAAACCGCTCGTCGATGACGCCGAGCCAGATGAGGATGGCGAAGGTTCCGACGATACTGAAATGGCGCAGGATCAGTTTCCAGCGCGCGCTTGCACTCGCCCCGATTGTGGTCATGTTTCGCTCCGCGCCGAGCGCGGGCCGTGCTCACGCTGCGGAGACGAAAAAACAGCACAGCTCATCGCTGTCGAGGTGGGGCCGATGCGAGAGTGTGCGGCGTGCCGGTCGCGTTACGGCGTCAACCGCGAGCCGATTACGGGGCTCTCCTCTTCGACCGCTATCGGTGTCTCGATTCTGACGTGGCTCACGCTGGGCAATCTGAGTCCGGATCAGCGCAGGCTCCTGATTTTTGCGGATAGCCGCCAGGACACGGCCTATCAAGCGGGTTACCTTCAGGATGTCACGTCAGAATATAGCTGGAGGCAGTTAACCTACCGCATCGCCGCGGGGGCCGGAGATGACACGCCCGATCTCGATGGCTTTTGGAACGTGTTGTTTAACGCAGGGCGAAAAGACTATGCGCTCTTCTCGAACGAGAACGCAAACAAGCAAAAGCGAGATCTACGGTGGTTCGCACTTCAGGAGTTCAGCCGTGAAGGTACGCGACGTGCGAGTCTGGAGAACCTCGGACTAGTAGGCATTGAATATCGATTTCTCGGCGAGTTGCAGGGCGACGCGAGGTTCGAGAAACTGCGCGCACTCTGCCCGGGTTTTAGCGCGGACGACGTTCTCGGGCTTCTGGCGACCACGCTTGATTTTGTGCGGCATGCGGGCGCAATGTCGGACGAATTTACGACACAGTATTGGGACGATCTCGACGATGTGCGCGGCGTCGACACCTACAATCGCCGTCCAGTTGGATTTCGACGAATCAATGCGGGCCCGGTTCGCTCCGGCTATGCCAATGCGCGTCCATTTGTGGCGTCGAAGGGACGTGCGACCGCTATCCAGTCCTTCTACAGGCGCCTCGATCTTCCCGATGCTGTCGGGGCGCTCACTGCGGTCGTCGACCTTCTTGAGGCGAAGGGTTATCTCGAGACGGCGAGCATTGGCGGCACGTTGCAGACCCAAAAGATTCGCGACGTGTTTGTTGCGAATGTCGGCATGATGGCGCTGCAGATAGGGAAGGCGCTCTGGAAGTGTTCGAACTGCGGAACGATCAATTGGCGGTACGTCCGTGGGCGCTGCTACCGTGGGACATGCGAAGGCGTGACTTTAACCTCAGTGGCCGGGACCGACAGCGAAAATTTCTACGCACATATGTATCGCGACGCCGAACCAATCGCGTTGCACGTGCGCGAGCACAGCGGGCAGCTTTCCGGCGCCAAGCGCGAAGAGTACGAGCACGCCTTCCGCGACGGAAAAATCAACGTGATGGTCGCGTCACCGACGCTCGAGCTTGGCGTTGATATCGGTGCGCTTACCACCGTACTCCTTCGCGGCCTTCCACCGTCACCAGCGAACTACGCGCAACGCGCGGGGCGTGCGGGGCGACGCGAGCGCATCGCGATCGTTTCGTCGTATGCGCAGACGTTACCTCACGATGCGTATTTCTTCGGCCACCCAGGAGAGATGATTGCCGGAAGTATTCCGGCGCCGCATTTTGAGCTGGACAATGCGACTATTGTGCGGCGACATATTCGCTCGCTCGCCCTGGAAAAAATCGAGCGGCCACTCCCGCGCTTCATGCGCGACTTCCTAGACATCCCCACTCAGAACGAAAAGCCAAGCCCCGAGGATTACATCAAATCACACTTGCGGACAGATCTGGAGGCCATTGCAGAACTTCGCAGCAAGCGCGCCGTTATTATGGCTGCTGTCACAGAGGCATTTCGCGACGAACGCGGCTTTGAATGTTTGTCTTCCGAGGCTATCGGAAAGACGATCGACGAGTTCGAACACGATCTATTTGGGGTGCTCCGTGGCTGGCATGGCGAGATCGTCGAGATAGCAACCGATATAGCGCGTATTAATGCCTTAGCAACGCCGACGGGCGAAGAACACCGTCGTCGCGCTCAGATGCAACGAACTCTCGTGCGTCTTACCATGCCGTCCTTTGGTGAACGGCGCGGTGGGGGCAACGATGCCTATACGCTCGGCTATCTCGCGAACCACGGCTTCCTCCCAAGCTATGCGTTTCCGGGAACGCCCGCAACGTTGTTTTCACGCGATCTCGATGACGGAGAGGTTCAACGCGAGCCATTACTCGCACTTGGGGAATTCGCTCCCGGCGCACTCGTCTATGTTGACGGGAAAAAGATTCGGTGCACGGGTCTCAATCTTGTCCGGACGCTCGGAGGCTCCGCGGAGGAGTTTGTTGCTGGAGCGGATTCGAAGTATGCACGGTGTACCTCGTGCGGCTACCATACCCCGGAGGCCTGGATCGGCGATTGTCCCGAATGTACGTGCGCGGACACACAGACAGAAGAACCTCGCCTTGAAGTAACGGCATTTCGCGGCTCGGTCGATGCACAAATTACCTCAAGTGAGGAACAACGGCGGCGAACGCAGTTCGATCTGGGAGTCGCGCTTTTTGGCAAGACCGAATCCGAGACGACGTATCATTTCGATGCCGCGACGGCGCGATATCGTCGCAATCAACCTCTACTCGCTGTGAATCACGGCCTTCGCGAGGAAGGCGGCACGCGCCCGTTTATCTTCTGCCTCGAGTGCGGCGATGCTAAGCCCGACGCGAAGGCGGACTGGAAGCAAGGGCATATAAAAGCGCGCAAACATGCACCGAGGGAATTTCGCGCAGATCTGACCCACGCTTTCGAGAGCGACGTTCTATTAATCGAGGTTTCATCGTACGGACCAGACGAGGCGACGACCCTTCGCCATGCATTGTTGGCGGCTATTCGAATAGAATTTCAGGCCGACGAAGGTGAACTCGGCGGTTTCGACCTGCCCGCTAACGAGCATCGCCCAACGACGGTAGCGCTCTTTGAGGCGGTAAACGGAGGAGCCGGCTATCTGCGACGCGCGGCGAGCGACCTGCCTCGAATAGCACAACGAGCGCTCAAGTTGGTTCGGCATGAACCCCCGTGCGTTCGTGCCTGTTATGGATGCTTGTTAAATTACTATAATCAGCGCGATCACGATCGGATTGATAAGCGTCTCGTTGAGACGCTGCTTCAAGAGATCGCTGCCGAGAGGCCCGAGCCTGGTCGGCTAGAGCAAGATGGCGGCTCGTCGGACGTGCCGCGTCGCAGGGCTGAGTCGCCGATCGAGGTACTCCTCGAGGCGGCGATGCGTCGCCATTTGCCACCGTTCGAATTACAATTCGAGGTTTTTGGCGCAGATGGCGAACTCGTTTCGCGGCCGGATATGCTTTTTAAGGATCAGCGGGTCGCAATATATGCCGACGGGCACGACTACCACAGCAGCCCCGCTCAAGTTGAAAATGACAGCCGAATTCGCCGCCGGATGCGAGAGCTGGGATACAAGGTACTGGCCTTTACGGGAAGTCGCATCGCCGGCGATGTCGACGGCTGTCTGCGTGAAATCGTTCGTGAGCTTGAGGCGTCTCCATAGGCAACGAGCTCGTGGATTCATTTGAGGCCTGCGCTGGGCTGACGTAAATCAGGGCCTGACCCATCTGTGCGCACCCTCATCCTTGTGGGAGCTTGACGCCCCCCTGGGTTCATGCTATCGTACTGGTGAACTAGTATAACAGCACGAGCGCACGGGCGCTGGAAAGGACGCGATGCCGGTCATTTTTACCGTCGATCCCCGTAGCGGCATCCCGATCTACCTGCAGATTATCGAACAGGTAAAGCGCTCGGTCGCGCTCGGGCTCCTTGCCTCCGGCGAGCAGTTGCCGACCGTCAAGCAACTCGCTCTCGATCTCACCGTCAACCCGAACACGGTTGCGCGCGCCTACCGCGATCTCGAACACGACGGCGTGATCGAGACCGCATCGGGGCGGGGCTCGTTCGTGCGCGCGAACGGCAGCGCCGATGCGGCGAGTATCGCCGCCGGGCGCGATGTTGCGTGCGGCGAGATCGACGGCGCGGTGCGCACGGCGAAATCGCTCGGGCTCGCACGCGCCGCCGTTACCGAACTCTTTGAATCTTCTCTCGATCGCTGGCTCCCGGAGGCACCATGAACGCTCTCTCTATCGCCGGATTGCGCAAGACCTACGGAAGCGCTGCCGCAGTCGACGGCATCGACCTCGAGATCCCGCAAGGTTGCGTGTTCGGTTTGCTCGGCCCGAACGGCGCGGGGAAAAGCACGACGTTTAAGTGCGTGCTCGGTCTCATTCGCGCGAGTGCGGGCCGCGTACTCTTCGCGGGGGCGCCGCTCGAGCCGGGGGCCTTCGAACGCATCGCCTACGTCCCCGAACGAAGCGTGCTCTACGATTGGATGAGCGTCCGCGAACACATCGAGTACATGCAGAACAACTTCGTCGGGTTCGATCCCGAGCGCGCGCGCGAATTGCTCGCCCAACTCGGCGTCGGCGACGAACGCAAAAAGGTTCGAGCGCTCTCGAAAGGCATGCGCACCGCGACCGCCGTCGCGCTCGCATTCGCGCGGCGCGTCGATCTGCTGTTGCTCGACGAACCGACCAGCGGCCTCGACCCGGTCAATCAGCGCACCGTTCTCAATCTCATCATCAACGAAGCCGCGCAAGGAACGACGGTCGTCTTTTCCTCGCATCAAATCGGTCAGGTCGAACGCGCGGCCGAACGAATCGCCGTGATGCAGCGCGGCCGGCTCGTCCTCGAAGGCGTCGTCGACGATCTCAAGGCCGGGCGAAAAATTGTGGAGGGAATTCTGCCGAGCGATGACTTCGCTATCAACGGCTTCGCGAGCGATGCACGCATCGGACGGCTCGACCGAAACGGCCGCATCCTGCGCGCCTACGTAACCGAGCAACCCGAGGCCATTGCCGAACAAATGAATGCGCTGGGCGCCCAAGGGTTACGCGTCGTCGATCTCAGCCTCGAAGATATTTTCTTGGATGCCGTTGCGCCGAAAGCCGTGACCGCATCGATCGTGGAGGGAGTCTAACCGTGGATTACGTTGCAGCGCTCCGTGGGCGCAGGTTGATCGTCGCGACGGCGATCGTTCTGGTCGTCGGATTACTCGTCAGCGCCGTCGTCCGAATGGCGATGCCGCACTCGCTCGCGAGCGATCTTTCTTTCGGCAACATCGCGCACGAAAAGGGCGCGATCGTCACCCACACCGTTCTTCCCAACGGCGACAAAAAAACGGTAACCGTCCTACCGAAGAAACATACTCGCATCGTCGCGATCGACCGTGGGTATTTGGGCGGCACCGTCACGATAACGCGACCCGCTCGCAAAGGCGAGCGTCCCACAAAACCAAGGCACAATTTCTCGTTCGCCATCTCATCGACCGCAAGCACGCAAAACGGCATCCATACTTCGACCATTCGCCTAAGCGGGCGGACGGATTTAGGATTCTTCGCGGTCTTCGCAATTTTCGTCGGCCTCATCGTGGCAACGATGCGAGCCCTCTCTTTCGCCTCGGAGAACGACGGACACTTAGAGATGACCTTCGCTCGGCCGGTCGCGCGCGAATTGGTCGCCTTGCGCATCGTTGCAACCGATACGCTCACGATCGTCACCACGGAAGCGCTCACGATCCTCGCGGGAATCGCCGGGCTAGCGATGTACGTGTCTCCAAATCTCGCGATCTCCCCTTTCACGGGAGCGGTTCTTTTAGGCGCCGTTCTGATTCCAATGGCATGGTACGGGTCGTTGCTCTGTGCGACCGCGAGCATGAAGCGAGGTTACGGTGTCGTCGTTGGCCTCGCGTGGCCGATCGCGCTGGGTTTACCCGGGATCGCGAGCATCCAATCGTCGCTCCCCTTGTTGCAAGGGATTCAAGCACTCTCTGCAACGCTGATACATATCGACCCACTTTGGTACCTAAAGGCGGTCTCGATCAACTCAAATGAAACCATGAGCGATCTTGCTTCGGTATGGAGCCGATCGACCGACACGGCATTACTGTCGGTTGCCATTCTTGCGGTGGTGTATATCGGTGCTGCGATGCTGCAATGGCGCCGGGTGGAGGCATAGACATGCAGATCTTCGGTATCAATCTCAGCGTGCTCCTGGGCGGCCTACGGCTGCGCTTCGTCCTCGGCTTCGAGGAGATCGGCGACGACCGAGAAAACGTACCGCATTCGTCACTCTAATTCGTTCGGGAGCTATCGTGCGCTACTACTATCGAATCCTTTCAACCCTGCTGTCCTTCGGTGCGATTGCGGTGACCGCTGCGTCGCTGGGCGCCACGACGCTTCCATCGGGGAAAGCGATCTACTCAGAAGCCTTGAACGCGATGCGCTCGCAATCGCTTCCAGCGACGATCGATTATCGAGTCACCACCGTCGATCGCGGGCTGCAGCTCACGCTCCAATGCGGGGCGAAACCTCCCTATCAATTTGAATCGAGTAGTGTCGGTATGAGCGGAGGAGGAACGCACCCCCCGCATACGTGGGAGGTGCATTTCATCACGTCAAGCGGGTTTGGCCGCGCATCGCTCGGGCCGAAGGGATCATTGAAGTGTACGCCGTTTCCGCTCGCTCCCGTGATGCATGCCTTCGTTCATTTGGGACCAACCGCGGCGGCTGCGCCCGCTCCCGCTGCTCCCGCCGGCCCGCTCGATATGATGAAAGCGATCGTGACGGTCCGCGCCTTTTATAGCCGCTCGTACCGCATCGCGAACGATGGCGTCGTTGCAATCTCCGGGCACCCGTCGTACCACCTGCAGTTCACCGCACGTGACGGCAACGAATCGAAGCATCCCGTCACCGATATGTACGTCGATACGACGACGCACCTCGTTCGCGCCGTCGTCCTCGGTGGTGGCCAACGCGGATTCTTCGAAGGGGGCGGTGGATTCGGGCGCTTCACCTTCGGGCACGTCGGCCCATACTGGCTGGTAAAAAACATTCACGCCGAGGGCAGCGGACATTTTCTATTCATGCACGGCGGTGGCGCGATCGATATGACGCTCCACCACTTCTCGTTTCCGAGTGCGGCTGCAGCTACCCCCGCACCGAGCCCGACTCCGTCACCTTAGGAGCGCTCGAGAATGAGGTTATCGCTTGGCGGGTGAGCGGTGCCGTTCTGTCCGTTAATACGGAAAGACACCGTTCGTTCCGGAGGCCTCGATTGGGCCAACCGGAAGAATCGCCTTTACAATCGCTCCACTTTGTGTCTTAAACAAAACGATTCCCGCGAGCGCGTCGCTCTCCGTGATCTGCGTCTGCGCGTCGTGCCACTGCGATGCCGTTATTTGCGGGAAAGAATCCATCGTGCCCGCAACGAGAACGCCGCCGTAGGGAAAATGAAACGTCGTCGTGGTGTCGGTTGCGAGACCGAGTGTGGAGCACGGGTCGAACGGGTCGCCCGTGGTCGGCGGCTCCGTGACGTAGAGGTCGCTCGCCGTCGCTTGCGTGACCGAGCCGGATTCGAACGAGTAGTACGGCTGATAGCGTAGGCCGCAGCCCAGGGCGACCTGTTCGTACACATAGACGGGGATCGATGCGCTCTCATTACCGGAACGTGCGACGACCGTTACCATCCCGGTACTCATAACATGCGCGACCGGCGGCGCGATCATCACGAAGGTTCCGTTCGGGGGCGGGGTCGGCGAACCAAAGACGTAATAGGGGTTGGTATCCCCCAATACCGCGGCGCTTCCCGACGAAACGCTCCATTGCACCGGCGCGCTCCCCCCGCCGCTCGTTCCGAGCGTAGCGATATCGCTGTTCGGCGAAAGAAAGGTCGCCGGAAGTAGGATAACGTTCGCGGCCGGCTTCCCATTGACGGTAATCGCCAACGGGGTCGAGGGAGTTGCCGATGTCGAGCCTCCACCGCCGCAAGCAACGCCGAACGCAGAAAGGAGAATCGAAAGAAGAAGCATGCGTATCACGATCGGGGGCCCTTCGCGGTCACCCAACGGGCGACCTACATATCTAAACCGCCGTTGACGCTGTAGACCGCGCCGGTGATTTAGCTCGATTCGTCGTCGAGCAGAAATTCGACGACTCCGTGCGTTAGAATCGTGCCGCGAACGACAAACCCCGCATCCGCAACGAAAGCTCGGTGGAGCGCTGGATGGACGACGGCGGCACCGCTTGCTGCCGCGCGATAAGCAATCGAGCGATTGTAGCTTTTGATATTGCGTGATTTTTCGAACGCCGCTTCACAGACGAATCCGCAGGGGTCGCGTTCGAAAAGTATGAAAAGGGCCGCTTGCCTAGCTCGCGTCTCACTCGTGCTTCGCTATTGCTCGACAATTCGGAGGTGTTCGGTGCCCCAAAGAAGGATTTTTTCGCTCCATCGGTTTTCTTTATTCGCTTCGTTGGCCCTGACGAGTCTGGTTGTTGCGTGCGGCGGCGGTTCGGGCGGCTCGAGTGGAGGGAATCCGTCGGGCGGCCCACCGGCGACGCTTTCAACCGGGACGGTGCAGTTTACGGTGACGGAGCCCTACCCGCTGCCGGTCGTCGCAACGGGGAATCGCTCGCCGCAGTTTAGCGTTCCGCCGTCGACGCAGTCGATCTCAGTTCTCTTAAATCAGGTGAGTGGATCGCCGCCACCGAACCCGGCGACACTGAACGACAATCTTGGCGCGAATGCACCGGGATGTACGGTCGGCGCCTCGACGTTGACCTGTCAATTTACCGAAAGCGTTCCGGCCGGAACGGATAGCTTTTCGGTCCTTACTTACTCGCAGCCCAATGAAAACGGAAATCTGCTTGGCGGTGGTTCGCTCGATGTCGACGTGATCGGCGGGCAGACCGTTCAGGCTCCGGCGACGCTCACAGGTACCGTTGCGAGCATCGCGGTCTCCGTTGTTGGCAGCGTCCCAGAAGGCGTGGCTACGGCGCTTCCGGTCGATGTCGTTGCCAAGGACGGCAATGGGAATACGATCATCGGAAATTATAGCAACCCAATCTCCCTCGCCGACTCCGACACCTCCGGCGCGACGGTCCTTTCGGTGAAGTCTCTCTCGACGTCGGGCGCCGTTACGTTGACCTACAACGGCTCGGCGATGAACGCTCCGGCTTCGATCTCCGCTTCGGCCATGGGAGTTCCCTCATCGGCGATCGCGGCGGGTTCGTTCCTGCCGCAAAGCAGCGCACCAACCGTCAACGGCGCGACGCTCTCCTTCGCCGCAAATAGTTCGTACACGTCGGTAAGCGTTGGTAGCCCCGGTCCCACCCCGACTCCGATGCTTTCCAACTGGACGTCGACTACCACCTACACGACGGGAGCGAGCTTTAGCGGCCTTTCCGGCCTGGTCAAAGTGGAGAGCGCGATTCCCATTCCGAGCGCCTCGCCGAGTATCACCGATTCTTATTATGAATGGGTGCCCGGTGCTTCGGCGGGTTCGTGGGCAGAAAACTTCATCGGGTTCACGGCGGAGGGAAATCAAGAAACCTGCGTCGCTCCATATTCGGCTAGGTGGATCGTTCCGCTTCCGTCGTCATGGAACGATTCGACAGGTGGCCCATGTACCGAATCGATAAACTTTGGTTCCGGGTCGTTCGTCCTGGTCCAAAACGCCGATGGATCGTATTCGAGCACGGAAACGTTGCCATCGAGTGGGGAAACGAATACGATCCTCGTTCGCCCAGATGGGACCGCGCTCATGACATCAAACGATCCCAGTTACGAGTCCTTTATCGTTGCGATCGGCACCCCAGCGCCCGGCGCGTCCTCGATTCCGCTCGAAGTCCAAAACTTTTCCGGAGCTATTCCCAGCCCAGGCGTTTTTTCGACGCCCGCGCCCGTCGCGACGAGCGAGCCGAACTGGTATGCCACGGTCGGCGTGCCCAATGGAGTGGTTCCCAGCCCGCTTTCTTCGGGGTCCTTCACTTCGAAGGGGGTAACGGCATTGCCGACGCAGTGCGCGGTTCCGGCAACCATCCTCGGCGCATCGCCGACGGTTACCGAGGTCGATTATATCTCGAACGTCCTCGACCCCACCGGTGATTACAATATGAATACCGAACGCTCGTTCATCGTCAATGGCATCGGAGACGTTTGCGACATAACGGTGACGAATTATTATTCGAACTTGAATGTATATGGTGCGGCATACAATGCCGCATACGAAGATACCACCGACGGTATCTCGACATCGGTGGATTATCTTACAACCTCAACGTTGAAAGCATCGATGGCGGCGACCAGAAGTTTTGCGGCCGCGCTTCCTTCGGCATCGCAAATGCTCGTCGTCAACGCGAACGCGGTTTTCCAACGCGCACGCCTACAGGCCGAGATTCGCGGCATACAACTTCGGCTTCGGCACCAGCTGGGCGGCTAGGCGCGTCGGCCGTTCCGAAGATATCGAGGGGCCTCACGTCGCCGTGGGGCCCCTCTTTTCTGTAGGCGCTTTCGCTCGCCGTCGCTACATATCTAAACCGCCGTTGACGCTGTAGACCGCGCCGGTGATGTAGCTCGATTCATCGTCGAGAAGAAATTCGACGACGCGAGCGACTTCATCGGGTTGGCCGAGCCGGCGCTGCGGAATCTTTTCGATCACCTTTGCGAGCGCGGCTTCGGGAATCGCGGCGACCATCTCGGTCTCGATAAATCCCGGGGCGACGCAATTCACCGTGATGCCGCGCTGCGACATCTCGAGTGCGAGGCTCTTG